>JAGQQC010000157.1 GCA_020426395.1 Planctomycetaceae bacterium | reverse complement strand
ATATCTGAGATTCAGTATCGGTTCACACTTGCGAGTTTATGCAACAATTTTTCCCGAATTTATTTATCTCGGGAACAGACCGATCAACGGACCCGGGCCTGGAAGCTGAGCACACTTCCTTCGCCCCCTTTAAGCTCGCCCGTCATCTCAAACCTCAGGATGCTATTCTCAACCGCATTTGGAAAGAAGCGTACATCTCCTTCTCTCTCGGCCTTAAAGCTTCCCTCGATGTATTCCAGTCGCGGTGTCAGATGATCGGTGATCCGGACAGCCTGCACGGGGTGATCGCCCATGTTGTCGAATCGAATCGTAAAGGTGATCACCTCTCCGGAACGGGCTTCGACTTTGTCGGCCATCTTAACGATCCGCAGCTTGCCTGGTTTTCCTTTGTCGATTTCGATACCGACAATTTCAGCCGGTTTGAACGTTCCTTCCAGTTCGACACCAGCAGAACTACTTGCATTGATATGCGGGAAAGTATCATGAGACCAGGTAAAGGCGCCCTGCAAACCGAGTTTGATATCCGCTTTGGACATGCGTTCGATTCGACCAAACTTGATCACCTGCAGATCCTGATAGACGTTCTGTAACTTGGTATGCCCTGTGGGATAAGTGTTCTGGAACAAGCCTGAGTATGCGAAGTCCTGCTCCATTTCACTGCCACGACTTCGTACCCGGAAACCACTCAATTGTTTCTGTTCGATTTTCGTATCGATCAAGGTGGACTGATCCATTCCCACTCCCACAGCCCGGTCATGCACTCCACCCAGCTTGGTGAGGGCCGTTCTTGAGAATGGCTGTTGATGTGTACTTAATGCTCGAAACCGGGGTGAATAAATTACGACTCGGTTAGATACGACAACATCGTTACTTCCACGCTGATCCTGGTATTCTGCGACGGTGTCTTCCGATTCAATTCCAGCGAGAGCGTAATTCTCATAGTGCACCGGATATCCCCGATCTCCCCCATCCACAATATACTCATCGGGGTAGGCTTGATAATGCTGTAAGCGTTCCGAAATTCCCTGGGGATTCTGTTTCAGAGAAATTCGTTTGGCGGCAGATGTTCTGATAATTTTCTGATCAGCATCTACTGTTTCCGCTTCTTCAGAAACGGCCCGAGCGATTCCCGTTTTTTCTTGTGAGTCCAACGATTGCTGGGGCAGTTTGGTCACCCAGGAATCTGGAGTGAAGAAGATGCCATCCGGATTCTCTTGTGCGGGTTGCCGCCCCCCCATTCGGAACAGCAACATCGGTCGTCCAACTCGATCGGCTTCCTTCAGAATGTTCATCTGAGCTTGCAACCGTTGAGTCGGAGCAGGTGTTTCCTGAATCAAAGGAACAGCGAACTGGGGTTGTTCAAGGTAAATCACCTTGGAAACCAGCCCACCTGCCAGGACGTGTTCGATTTCTTCTTCAGTCACTTCGATTTCGACTGGGTACTCGAGTTCCTGGCCAGCGGGTGGATGCAAGTGATCGATCATCTCAATGGTCGGGTAAAGTTTTGTGCCTGGATATCCCGGCATTCCCGACAACTGTAAACGATAAACAGAGCCAACATATAAGCCTGCCATCGCAGGCGAGGCTTCCGCTTGTGACTCGGCACCGTAAAAGGTGACTTCTCCCGTGGTTGGTAAATGAACTTGTACGGGTTGCATATAAGGTGGACGTGGCCGTCCCGTGTTCGCCGCCCAGTGTGCGGCACGTCCCGTGGGAGCATTTTGATTGAGCGGGTAATAACGGTCCTGTTGTGCAAAAAGCGAATGAGGAACCAAGCCCAGCCAGACTGTTCCCCACAGGGCAAGCACGAGTAATGGCTTGCCCCAACAATGACGTCCAGGAACAGAGACTGAACGTTGTGATACGGCACAACAACTGATACCGGTCATTGATGAATTTTTTCCGGTAGAACAACTGTCAGCAATCATAAACCTGCTCATCTGACATCCTGTGACATGGCAATTCGGTCTAAAACTTCTGGCGAAACTCCGGCGGTAACCAGAGATCGACGCAGACCAGATCATTGGGAACGGTTCTGGTCCGCGTCGATGTTGATTCAGCTATCCAGGTTCGATAATTGCGATCTCTCCCAGTGAGAGTTCAGCAATTACGGGCAGAAGGCTGCCCCGGCACCGGCTGGCAGATTCCAGGCAGGATGCAATTCCTCTCCCGGATCGTGCTCAGGATGGCTTTCGGAGTACTCGATATGGCTAACCGGATGCGGAAGTTTGTATCCGGGTGTTTGTTGCACATCGATCAACATATGCGGCACAGGTTGTCCCACATCCACATGAGTCATATTTCGCATGGTGTGCGACTTCAGACCAGCGGGGCCTCCCAGTGGAATGTGGTTCGGTCCAGGAAGTCCAATAGGAGTTCCCGTGATCGGCATTCCGTAAGAAGGAATTGGTCCCATACCGGCAATCATACTTTGAGCTGGAATACCGGCTCCCATCGCACCACCACCCATAATTTGTGGGCCCGGAACACCATTCGCGCCAGAGCCCATGATCGAAATCGGTGACGGCATAGCGAATTCGCCATTCATACCGTTGTAGCTGGCTTGTTGAATTCCATTTGAACCTCCCAGGGACGCCTGTAATTCGTCGTCCATTTCGAGATCCATGTTTCCAACACGGAAGACCACCAGGATGGTTCCGCGACGATCTGCCTCGGCAACGGGATCAACACCCGGTTCGAGACGGGTCGAGACCAGGGTTTCGACACCGGCAATCGCCAGTTCCTGATATTTGGGTTCAGGCAGGTAGATGACTTTGGTAACGAAGTTATTGCTCTCGATCTGAGCGAAGTCTTCGTCATTCAATTCCACAGGAATCGTGGTGTGCATCAAGTACGACTGAGTCGTGGGATGCACTGGATAAACCTGCAATGTGGGGTAAAGCACCATTTTTTCCCGGCCTGGACCTGGAATGTTGGTGAACTTCAACCGGTAAGTGGCTGCTTGCGGGAAGTTAAACCGACCCGGAGTCATAAACTGGCTTTCGGCGAAACCATCGCCCGCTAACCAACCAATGTGCATTCCTTCGGGTCCGGTAAAACGAACCTGAGAAGTCAGGTTTTCCGGAACATTCGCCATTTCAGATTCGATGGGCTCATTGTAAGCAACCTGCATCAACTCGGGCATCATGACGCCCGGACCAGGCCCATCCACCATTGGACCAGGACGCATCATTTGAGCGGCTGGTGGTGCGACATAATTGTCTTGCTTTTTCACCAAGTGATGACCGCCGGAAGTACATCCGACGCAAACAACAAGGATGGTCCCCAGGACCAGAAAATAACACTTCATCTTAATCCCCCTTCAGGATTAGCCTCTGGAAAGCTGACTGACTTGCCATTCAAAGCGGGGCAAATCCCCCCCCGAATGTCTCTGGTGTGTAATCCAGTGAGACGTGAACCAGTAATTCCCATTTACCAGCGTGTTTCATGTCTCTGTTCCGCAAATTGCCATCGACCTCCATGCCCTGTTCCACTTACAATCCCCGGCCTTCCGGTGAAGGAACCTGACATCAGCCTTTGCGGATCGACCCAATCGGGTTTTTCCGCGCGGCAACAACCAGAACGGTGTTTCACACAATTCTCTTTTCGGACCGTTACCCTCCAATTCTTTGGAAAATCCCGCAAAATCAGAACAAGATGAAGAGATTGCCTAATTTACACATCCGGATCTTTGTATGTTTGATCATCATTCTGGGGATCGGATGGATGGTTTTCGACCGATTTGCCCCCCAGGCAGAATCGGAGCAAACGTCGGATCCCATTGCATCACAATCAGATACAACAAATTTGCCCCCCTCTGAAAATAAGTTCCCCTCTCCCCTGGTTAGTATTTCTTCTCCAGACAGTGGTGTTTTACCCAGTTCTCTGGAGCGGGGTGGTCCTGGAAGAGAACTACTCCTTCAGGCCAAACAAAACCTGCAACAGATCAAACCTTTTCGTGCTCACCTGACACAAACCATCCGGATTGGAAAGCAACCCATTTTGGCTAAGGGAGACTACATTGAAGGTTTGGCTCACCAATTGAGAATGGAGCTGGACGTCACCACGCCAAATACCCAGGGCCGGCTGTTGAATGTTTGCGACGGCTCCATTTTGTGGACCGAACTGGTCCAACATACACCCGAACTTGCCCCCGAAGGAAAAACGAAAATCACTCGCCGCGACCTGGGATCGATTTTGCAAATGGCCCAGACCAGTAATCAGGTAGAAAACGCGCGATACATTTCCGATCTGGCCGTGGGTGGGTTAACCGCATTATTTGCTTCGCTCGACAAGCAGATGGTCTTCAGTGATCCCGTCGAATTCATGCAACAGAATGTTCGACTGTGGAAGCTGGAAGGGACTTGGTCCCAGGAATTTCTCGATCAGCATCATGTAGCAAGTCTGAAAAAACTGCCGCGGCATGTTCCTGCATACGTCGAAGTCTATCTCGACTTTCGCACTTTGTTTCCCCATCGAATTCTATTCACTCGTGAACAGGAGAATGGGGAACAACTCAAACTGATCACGTTCGATTTCGCGGACGTCCAATTTCAGGCCGAACTTTCTGAAGCGCTGTTTGAATATGGGAAAACAGACGAATCTTACGATGACGTGACGAATCAATACGAGCGTAAATTGCACGAACGCAATTAGCGACACGTCTCGCAAATATTAGAGGCTCACAAGCTCAAGCTTCATTCTGAGCCACTCCCCAATGGCACGGTTTCCCCAGTTTCGGTTTGAATTCCCGAAACCAACCCGCTACGATACACATCGACGCTTGTTGATGTAATATTCCCTTTGGATGGAACTCGTAGCGAAAGTGTTCCTATGCGCCGTTGTCGTGGACCAGTCAATCGCCGCCAATTCATGCAAGTCGGCGGTCTCGCACTGGGGGGACTGGCTCTCCCGCAACTTCTGCAGGCCAAGGAAGCCTCTGGCACTCTCAAGCAGCGTAAGTCCGTCATTTTTCTGTTCCAGCACGGGGGAGCTTCTCAGCTCGAAACCTATGACCTGAAACCCGATGCCCCGCTTGCTTATCGCAGTTGCTTTTCACCGATTTCCACCACTGTTCCCGGAATGGATCTGTGCGAGCATCTTCCACTACACGCCAAAATCGCCGACAAGTTTTCACTCGTCCGTTCGATGCATCATGATGTGGACATCCACAGCGACGGCGGCATTACCGTCCTCACCGGGAAGCGACCGGAAAAACTGGACCCGACATCGCAATCGAAGAGCGACCATCCTTGTCTGGGCGCCGTCGCCAGCCATGTCCTCGGAACCAATGAGACATTCATGCCTCCGTATGTCTCGATTCCTTCCAAAATATATATGATCCGCCCCGCGTATCTTGGAGTGAAGCACAGCCCATTCGCCGCAGGGAATCCCGCCGCTCCTTCATACAAACCTCCGCACCTTTCCTTACCGCAAGGAATGTCGCGCGAGGAGTTGAGACATCGGGGAGAACTTGTAGCAAAGCTCGATAAACTTCGGAACGATATCGATTCCAATCAGAATCTTCAGGGAACGGAAGAGTTTCGCGATCTGGCTCTGCAAATGTTAACCAGCCCGCAAACAGCACGTGCCTTTGACCTCACTCAGGAATCCGATCAAACACACGCTGCCTATGGTCGCCACGATTGGGGACAAGCCTGCCTGCTCGCTCGTCGTCTGGCAGAAGCAGGAACCGTTGTGACCACAATTTACTTGAACGTCCCCAAGAATGAAGCAAAGTATACCAACTGGGACGATCACATTCTCAACGCAGGTCAACCGGGACACTTCGCTGAATACATGGAACGACGCTTACCTTACATGGATCAAGCGGTATCGGCCCTCGTTGAAGATATCCACGAGCGTGGACTAGATGAAGAAATCATGGTTGTCGCTGTAGGGGAATTTGGCCGTACCCCGAAGTTACGAACCAACAGCAGCGGAACAGGTCGTGACCATTGGGCAAAAGCGTATTCCGCTTTCATTTCTGGAGGCGGATTGAAAATGGGACAGGTCGTCGGAGCCACCAACTCTAAAGCAGAATATCCGATTGAAGCCCCTTACACTCCGCAAGATTTACTCGCGACGATCTACCGCCACTTAGGTATCAACTGGGAACAAAACCTGATTGATCATTCCGGACGTCCAGTTCCGATTCTTCCCTCAGGACGTCCCATCGCTGAGTTAATTTGACGGATCCTCAATCGCTAATTTGTGATAGTACTCAACGAATCGTTCCCCACGTTCGCGAAAGTCACGGAACCAGCCATAACTGGCGCACCCAGGTGAGAGGAGAATGATGTCTCCCGGTTCTGATACGCGCCAAGCCTGTTGCATCGCTTCATCGAAGCACTTCGCGATACTCCAGGTTTGGAGTTCCGCTTCTTGTTGTTGAGTCAAATAATCGGTCAACTGTCCTGCCGTTTCTCCCATTAAAACGATCTGTTTACAGCGTTCGAACATCGCTCCGGCGAACGGTCTTAAATCGCTGCCTTTATCCGAACCACCCGCCAGAAGCACAATGGGTTCATCGAACGCTTGAAGCGCTGCCATAGCCGATTCAGGGGTTGTTGCTAAGGAATCATTGTAGAAGTTTCTTCCAGCGTGCTCTCCAATCCACTGCAATCGATGAGGCAAAGGTTTGTACTGACGAAGCCCTTGCTCCATTGCTTCAAGAGGAATATTCAACGCCTCTGCTGCCGTCATCGCTGCCGCGATATTGGCGAGATGATGATGACCCTTTAATCCGGTCCATTCCAGCACAGGCCAATCGATCGGTTTTTCATTCACTAGCAGCCGGCCATCCTCCGTCAGCCCAAAGAAGGAGCGTTTCCCCTTCGTTATCCAGTCCCGGCTGTTCGGATCATCGGCATTCAGAACGGCAATCCCGGCATCATCCTGATTCTGCAGTAGCACCTGTTTGCATCCACGATAATGGTTAAGCGTTTTGTGCCAATCCAGATGATTCGGACTGAAATTTGTCACGACGGCGATATCGGTTGCTAGTGGAAGCGATTGCAGATAATGCAACTGGAAGCTGGAAACCTCAAGCACAACCCACTCTCCACAACGGATTTCCGACAGGTGCGGGAGCAAACTTCCGCCCAAATTGCCTCCTAAGTGGGCAGTCCCGAAGTGCTCTTTCAAAATTGACTGAAGTAAGGCAGAAGTCGTTGATTTGCCATTACTCCCGGTAATTGCGGCAATTTTCACTTTATTCGAGCGTAGCTCATTCCAGAGGAGTCCCAGTTCAGTCGTTACCGGTATGGAATTTTCTCGGGCAAATTTCAGCCATTGATTATCCGGTCGCACGGCCGGATTCACGACCAGCAATTCCGCCTCTCGAAAATCTCCCTCGACATGCCCTCCCAACGTTAATCGTTCAAGCGGACGATCAAGATCACCACACAATTGCTCAAGTGCCTCAGACATTTTTTCCTGAGATGCGGTATCCGTAATCGTCAGGCTGGCACCGCAATCGATGAGGTATCTCGCCGCCGCAACTCCCCCACCAAAGGTTCCCAATCCCATCAAGGTAACTCGACGCCCGGACAGGGCAGCAGGATTGCCGGGAAAAATCGATTGCATTACCAGTTCTTTTTCTTGAAAAAAACAGGACCTGAATTTGAAGCTCAAAAACGATGAATGTTTCGCGAAATGCAACTTATTTCTTCAAGGGACGTCGCAATTGGCAAAAATTGCTCGCGATTCTGTTCCCATAAATTACCTGATCGCTAAACCGCTTCGAGAATTTTGGCGGAAAATTTCAAACAGTGCAGATCATACTGAAGAATCCCGATCCGTTGTGTGTGAACTTTGGGGCAACGAATCTGCCCGAAAATTTTTTTTGAAATCCAGACAAGCAATCAGCCGAATACTCCGAAGTGCCAGATTCTTTTCAAAGATCATTTCGATCAGCGAGCTCGCCGTGGAGAAGAATTTGAGAGGAGTTAAGTCCAAGGATTGATGGTCTGACGTTTAATTATCTAATATCATAGAGCTAACACACAATGCTTGGAACAGCACTAATGAATCCACCTATCCAGTCCCTACATACATTTCCCTACGGGGCCGTCCTCCAAGGTCACGGTGTCCAGTTCGCGGTTTACAGTAAATCAGCGACGGACATGCGGCTCTTGCTGTATGACAACGTGGACGATCTCGATCCCAGCCAGATTATTGAATTCGATAAAGCCAACGGAAAGTGTGGAGATATCTGGACTTTGTTCGTTCCGTTCATTGGTGCGGGACAGCTTTATCATTTTCAAGCAAATGGTCCCTGGGCGCCATCGGAAGGGCATCGATTCGATGGGAAGGCCCGGTTGATTGACCCCTACGCCAAAGCGCTCGCCGGTGATTTTCAACACGCCCGGGATGGAATCGTACGTCCTCCCAAATGTGTTGTCATCGATGATGAATTTAACTGGGACGGAGATCGACATCTGGGACGTCCCCTCTCGGACAGTATTATTTATGAAATGCACGTTCGCGGGTTCACCCAATCGGGAACCAGCGGTGTGGAACACCCAGGGACTTACCTGGGCATTATCGAAAAGATCCCTTACTTGAAGTCGTTGGGGGTCACCGCCGTCGAGTTGATGCCGGTCCATGAGTTCCCAACCAATCATTGGCATCCCGATGACAAGCGGCTTCCCAATTACTGGGGATACGATACGCTCGCGTTCTTCTCCCCACACCGAGGTTATGCCGCAGGGGATGAACCGGGTTCCCAGGTGAATGAATTCAAGACGATGGTCAAGGCTCTGCACCAGGCAGGCATTGAAGTCATTCTGGACGTCGTCTTCAATCATACCGCTGAAGGCAACGCCAAGGGGCCGACTATCAGCTTCAAAGGGCTTGAGAACGGGGTCTATTATCACCTCGAAAAAATTGACCGGGCCATTTACAGCAACTACTCAGGTTGTGGGAATGCCATCAATGGGAACCATCCTGTTGTCCGGGAAATGATCTTCAACTGCCTTCGACATTGGGTCTGTAATTATCATATCGATGGTTTCCGGTTTGACTTGGCATCGATTCTGAGCCGAGACCGTCACGGGCGGTTAGTACCGAATCCGCCACTGGTCGAAACGATCTCTGAAGATCCGTTGCTGGCCGATACCAAAATCATCGCCGAGGCCTGGGATGCTGCCGGGGCTTATCAAGTTGGCTCCTTTTCACATATTCGCTGGGCAGAGTGGAACGGTCGCTTTCGTGATGACGTTCGTCGTTACTGGAACGGTTTCGCGCCGACTCTGGGTGAAGTCGCCACTCGCATGGCTGGTTCGAGCGATTTGTATCAGTCAGGTGACCGGGCTCCGTATCATAGTATCAATTTTGTGACCGCCCACGACGGCTTCACGATGAACGACCTTGTTTCCTATAACGAGAAACATAATGAAGCCAACGGCGAAGATAATCGGGATGGTGAAAATCATAATCTCTCGATGAACTTTGGCCATGAA
>JAGQQC010000156.1 GCA_020426395.1 Planctomycetaceae bacterium | reverse complement strand
GGGAAGCAAAAACTTGTTCCCAAGGTCAGTTGTGGTTAGTACTTTGCTGATCCTGGGATAAGTTGATCCACCAGGAGTTATATAGACTGAGCCTGCAGCAATGACTTAGTGTTAGCGAGGAATTTCGCTCAGTCGAGAAGCGAGAGAGGACTCTTCCAGAGGAGATGTTTCAAACGGAGTTTTAATTTTGAAGTGCACTCCATTGTCATCAACTTCGACAACCAGTAATTCGACATCACCACATTCAATGACATCACCAATAGTCAACTCGAACTCCAGTTTCGTCATGGATGACTCCGCGGCAGGGATAGGCTCTGACTGTTTAGTGAACAGGTTTAGTGAACAGAGAGGCCTTGAACCAGATAAATTAGGGGAAGAGAAATGACGTTGGAAAATTGAAGGCAGGTTTGTGAAAACAATCGAGTTTTAGAAGAAATTTTGCGAATGGCATAACCCGAATTGCTTCCCGAGAGGGCATGTTTTCAGTCAGTCACTGAGACTGACAAAAACTGTTGCGAGAGGAATATAAATTTCCGTTTCAGAAATGGCAAGCACAATCTGGAACTTTTTGTCTGATTCACTTTGATCCATCTTATTGTTGGAAAAACTGTCCCCGTCAGCGGGTTCAAAGGCATAAAATTATTCAGGTTTTATACTGACTTGGCTGATGTCCTTTAGCCTGAGCGGTTTGTAAAAAAACGATAAACAGGTTATCGTTTTGGTTTGATTACTCGACTTGAGATACTTCGTTTGAAGGAACCTTCGTACGGTAGAGTCTCGTCTCCTTGATTCCGAATGGTCTCCTGGAAAGTCGCCATGGATGGAATACGTCTGAATACGAAATAATTCTTCATATGCCATTTTCCTCACCAAATGAACCTGACGGCGAAATCAGCGAGCAGACTGTCTCTTTGCAAGTTTCGGAAAAACGTCCCCCGTTACAGCCACTGTTGTTTATTCCGCTATTAAAGCGAACATGCTGGGGAGGGACCCGCCTGGGGGAAGTTTTCAACAAACCCATTGGGACTGGTGCTGATTACGCAGAAAGCTGGGAAATAGCCGATCTTCCTGATTCACAAAGTGAAGTTGCCAGCGGTCCTCATGCTGGCTGGACTTTGTCCGAGCTCAGGAAGAACTATAAAGAACAATTATTGGGCGCAAGCTCTCCCTATACGACCTTTCCTCTACTGATCAAATTCCTGGATATCCAAGATCGCCTCTCTGTACAGGTGCATCCTGATGATCACCTTGCCCTGCAATTGACTGGGGGAATTGGGAAGACCGAGACCTGGGTAGTGCTTGAGAGCGAACCGGGAAGTTTGCTCTATGCTGGTTTGAAGGAAGGAACCACACGAGAACAATTCGAAGCGGCCCTGGCAGCGGGAAACGTGATCGATTGCCTCCACTCCTTTTCCGTGCAGAAAGGAGATGCGGTTCATCTTCCGGCGGGAACGGTACATGCCGTTTCAGGTTCCATGCTGTTGGCTGAAGTTCAGCAATCGAGTGATCTCTCATTTCGATTGCATGATTGGAACCGCGAAGAGCAAGAGGAACTGGATCGAGAACTTCATGTGGAAGAAGCCCTGTTTTGCACCAATTTTGAGCAAGGACCGATTTCCCGATTAACCCCGAAGATAATCAAGTCGGGAGACCACACTGAAGAGATCTTGATAGACTGTCCACATTACACGGTTCATCGTCATCAAACGATGATCCCAATTTCGTTTTGCCAGCAGAATCAGTTTCGAATTCTGGTGATTCTCGAAGGGACAGGGATGTTGGAGAGTCAGGAAGTCAGGGAAAAAATTGAGCCTGGACAAACTTGGCTTATTCCGGCCTGTTGCCCGGAAGTCACACTCACCCCCGGGGATGAAGCTCTTTTGCTTTTGGATGTCTTCATCTCTTAAGACGGATTTGTTAATCCAAAAGTGGAATGTTGAATTTCCAACAGTCAGGTGGAATTGTTATACTCAAGACACCATTTTCAATGTTTTCGAACCGCTTGTAAATTACTCACCCGTTCTATTCAACTTTAAGACCTCACCACGCGGTACCAGTATGGATCGATTTCAGGTTCTCGTGCGGAAGATTCTACTTTTCAGTTTACTGATCAGCACGATTGGACTGTTGGCGACACCGCTCTCTGCTCAGTTGACGCAGGAAAGTGTGCTCAGCTCAATTCGCCAGGGAACACAGTTCCTCTTCAGTAAGCAGAATGCTGATGGTTCGTGGGCTTCAACAGTCACGGTGCTGCCCCATGATGATCAAGGTATTGGAACCACTTCGCTTGTTGTTCTGGCCTTGCTCAATTGTGGACTGGAGCCGGATGAACCGCATGTCAAAAAGGGATTAGAGTGGATTCGGAAATCGCCCGATACCAGTTCGACCTATACTGTCTCACTGAAGTTAATGGCTCTGGCTGCGGCGAAACAGCCTGAAAAAGATTTGACCCGCATTCAACTTTTGGCTGCAAAAATTGAGGGTGGCCAAACTGGCGGGGGGGATTGGGGATACAGCGCCCCAGCAGGAGCCCACACTGATAACAGTAATACCCAGTTCGCTCTATTAGCACTCCGCGATGCGGCTCACGCCGGTGCGAGGGTTGATCGGGAGACGTGGGAGAAATCGTTAAAACATTTTCGGGGAACCCAGTTTCGCGATGGAAGTTGGGGTTATTTTTACGGGGGAGCAACGGGATACGGCAGTATGACCGTCGCGGGAATTTCCAGTTATGTTATTTGCCGATCAATGCTGGCCGAAGAGGATAATCTAAAAGCGGATGGAACTCCCGATTGCTGCGGGCAAAGGGAAGAAGAGGATACGCTGGAACGAGGAATCAATTGGATGACGCGTCACTTCGACGTCGACGCCAACCCAGCCAAATCGGGATACTTTCTCTTCTA
Source organism: Planctomycetaceae bacterium (assembly GCA_020426395.1). Taxonomy (GTDB): domain Bacteria; phylum Planctomycetota; class Planctomycetia; order Planctomycetales; family Planctomycetaceae; genus Polystyrenella. Next base: position 6,588 of record JAGQQC010000156.1, on the reverse strand, counting down.
TTATCTATATGGTTTAGAGCGAGCTGGCAGGCTCAGCGGGATTCGTTTTTTCGGAAATCATGATTGGTATCGTGAAGGAGCGACTTTCCTGGTGGCTAATCAATCCAGACAGGATGGCAGTTGGTTCTTGCGAGAGGATCATCTGAATCCGGTTCTGAATACCAGCTTCAGTTTGCTGTTTCTCTCCAAAGGAATGTCACCGGTCCTGTTCAATAAGCTCAAGTATGGAAAGCCGGATCCAGTCAATGAACATGAAATGCTTTCCGATAGTTGGAAACGCCATGAACGGGATATTCATCGCCTGACCGACTGGATCACCGGTTTGGAAAAATGGCCTAAGCTGATGAGCTGGCAGGTTGTTGATATTAACAAAGCGGTGGCGAACAACAGTGTCGATGATTTATTGCAAGCGCCGATACTTTACCTCTCAGGTGATGAACCTCTTGATTTTCCTGATACCTATGTAAAACTCCTCCGAAAATATGTCGATCAGGGAGGAATCATTTTCGCATCGAAAAGTTGCGACTCAAAAGAGTTTGAGAATTCATTCAAAGAACTGGTCACCAGAATTTATGACGGAGAAGGGTTGCAACTCAAACCATTGCCGGCTGATCATCCCGTTTATCGGAGTGAGTTCCTCTTGCATCCGGATTCGGTCAATTTGCAGGGAGTCGATTATGGCTGTCGCACCACCGTGATCTATTCACCTGACGATTTGGGGTGTTTATGGGAGCTTTGGTCGCGGAATCCGCCGCTCAAGCGGACTCCCCAAGTCACGACGATGGTCACCCGGGCTACCTATATCGGGGCGAACGTGGCCGCATATGCAACAGGTCGGGAACCTCCACAAAAACGTCTCGACCCCATTGCGGTAGACGCCGTTGTCAATGAAACAGAAATAGAACGTGGATTATTGCAAGTAGCGCAGTTGAAACATGCTGGTAACTGGGATACTGCTCCGCTTGCGCTCCATAACTTACTGATTGCCTTGAATGAAGCTGCTGGATTAACGGCGAAGACAGAATCTCCAGCGCTTTCTCCCCAGGCAGAAGAACTCGAACGCTACCCGATTGCCTATACTCATGGCCGAAATTCGTTCGCTCTTAGTCCCGGTGAAATCAGCCGTTTGAGGCGATACCTGGATAATGGAGGTTTCCTATTCGCTGATGCCTGTTGTGGAAGTAAACAGTTTGACGAAAGTTTTCGCGAACTTGTCAAACAACTTTACCCGAAGAAAGAACTGGAACGCATACCGGCGGACCATCCACTATTTACAGCCGAGGTTGGTCATGATTTGAGCCGGGTGCGTCGACGCCAACCACTGGCAGGGAAGAACTCCAACGTAAGTTCTTCCGATGTCGTTGTGGGAGAACCTTTCCTGGAGGCGGTCGAATTCAATGGCCGGTTTCCGATAATTTACAGCAAGTACGACATCAGTTGTGCGCTTCAGAAACAAGCTTCCATTGCCTGTGCGGGGTATATCCCCGAAGATGCGGCCCGCATTGGAGTGAATATTGTCCTGTATGCAATGATGCAAGATTACCTTCCTGCCGATGCTTTCGAGTAGTCGCTAACTTAGTTCAACAGGTTCTCCTGCTTTTATAACAATTCTTAAAATAAGTCTGGGCAGTGGTTCAGTTAAGATGCAAAATGGGTAATATACCAGGAGGAGATATCCCCGGTGCTCCCAGATGAAAAGAGTCTGTCATTCCTTGTTGTTTTTTTCGACAGATGTCACAATTAATACTCAGGAAGATTGTTACGAAGCAGTAATACCATCACTTGGAGAAGTTGATTTTCCGCTTTTGAGACCATGGTCAAGCTAACATTAGCTGATGGTTAATAAAGTGCCCCTCGTAGTGAAGGTCAGACTGATGGAACGGGTTGTATCCATCAGCAAGAATGTTTCATTCTGACCAAGGTTTGTTCGCTGTTCCGTTCTGGGATGAGCATTAATATGGATGGAGTATTACCTGGTTACACGGTTGACTCCACAACCTGGACCTATCTTTCATTTTTGCTGATTGTGGCGGTCTATTTCCGTTTCACACGGGTTTGGTCGGTTCGCAATCTCGATCTCTCTCTGCTGCTCATGCTGGCCCCCACGCTGCTGATGGTGCGGTACGAATCAGCTATGGCGTATCCCTGGTTATTCACGGTCACAGGGTTGGTCTTTTTGCGATTGATCACAGACCGCCTGTTTACTTTGCGCCCGCTGTTGCCGCAAAACATGAATACTGCCGGGTTGATCTGGTTGGGTTCGGCCACCTTTACTTTTCTGATGGCAATCGTAGTCACCTTTGCTCCTCCGGAACCGACTCTGGAATCGGTAAGACGTGGCCAGCAGTTGATTCAACGTGAAGATAACTCCGAGACGCAACCAAAAACGGAGACGGGACCAGGCACGGCGATCATTGCCGCTCCGGTCGGAGTAATCTCGGAAGCGGTTGCCAAATCAGGAGCCGATCCCGTTTCTCAACAAGAGCAGGTTGAATTGACAGCTCGCATAATGGTGATCTGCGCGCATCTGGCGATCATTGCCGGTCTGATTTACATCGGCTATCGACGATTCTCTGATTTACATCTTGGTGTCGCGATGGCCGTTCTGTATCTGCTTTTGCCCTGTACTGCGATTCATGTCGGAGAAATTAATCAGGTCATTCCCGCCGCGCTGATCTTATGGGCGATTGCTCTTTTCCGGCATCCCGTTGCCTCGGGAGGAATGATCGGCTTTGCTTGCGGTGTCGTGTTCTTCCCAATTTTTCTGGTGCCGCTTTGGGCAAATTTCTACGGCCGCAAAGGGGCTCGCCAGTTCTTATGTGCCTGGGGAGCTGTTCTCGGATTGGTGTTAATGAGCTTGCTCCTCGTCTCCACCGATTCCACCTCTTTCTTCCGCCAAACCGTTTCAGCGGTCAACTGGAGCAGTCTTTCTTTTGACCCTCCCAATAATGTTGGATTCTGGTCAACCTTTGAAGCCGCTTATAGGATCCCGGTGATTGCGGTTTATCTGGTTGCGGTGGCTTCGCTGACTATCTGGCCGCTGCAGAAAAAGCTGGAACACCTCATTGCCAATTCCACAGCCTTGATTGTGGGGACTCAATTCTGGTATCCGCAGCAGGGAGGTATCTATATCTTGTGGTACCTTCCCCTCTTTTTGCTGGTCGTGTTTCGACCTCATTTGCATCATCAGGATCCCCCAGGTTATGAGGAAGATTCAAAAGCGGTCACACAACGTCCACGGGAACAAACCAGGTCGGGAGGAGCGGCATACCCATTACATCCTTCCAAATCCCGCTCTGTTTCTTTTGCGCCCTTCTGGCGACGGGAAGGGGAGATTTGAAGGGATCGCGCGAATGATCTCGAGAACTTAAACGTTCTATTCATTTAGTTTGCATCGTCCGATAGCAGTAAGATGCCTCGGAATCCGACTCGCTTGTCCGTCTCTGTTTGGGGAACTCCCTGGCGATTCCAGGCAGACCAGTCGCCCCCTCCTTTTACGACCCGCACAGAGTTATCCGCGGGCCTGCCTGGCCCGGGAAAATCTCGAATAGGTTGATTCAGACTTTGAGCCGCCTGCTGATAGGTGTCTGGATAATACCAGTCGTTACACCACTCCAGGGCGTTATCGGCCAGATCGAAAATGCCTTCCGGAGTCCGGTCAAATCGGTCTGTTCCCACGGGAAAGATTGTCTCCCCCTTGTGTGGCTGTTGCCATAAGGGAATTCCGCTTCGCCAGGGGTATTGGGCTCCCGAATTCCCGCGAGCGGCGTATTCCCACTGTGCTTCGTTGGGTAATAATTTTCCTGCCCACAAACAGTAGACACGAGCTTGAGTGTAACTGAGACCGAGTACGGGTAGCTGGGGATCGTCCGTTGAATTCGGTGCTTCTTTAATTCGGATTCCGTCACTCAGGCGAGATTCCCGGAATTGATTATATTGCGAAACGGTCACTTCTCTCATATCCATGTAGAAGGGAGAGAGAGAAACCCGAATTGTGGGACGTGCATTTTCAGGACCTTCCTCGGTACCCAGTTGAGCAAGGCCTCCTGCAAGAAAAACCATCTCTGATTGATCAGCCAGACAACGAATACGTAGTGGCCAGCCCGATTCACTATACCCCGCCTCTTTGATTTCATCGAATCCATCAGGGAGTTCGAGCTTCTTATCTTTCGCAGGACCCTCCGGTTCATCTGGAAGTTCCAACCGATGAGCTGTAGCGACGACGGAATCTTCCGGTTCAGAGACGATTCGAAATTCGTTTCGGTTGAGTACTTGTCCCTGTTCCGACTGCAAACTCATATTGTAGGCAGGGTCTTCTAAAATCTGAAACCGATCAATCGGACTGACGATAGGAGCGGGTAGCTGAGGCTTGATGGTTTGCTGTTCATCTTTTTTCTGGATAGGAACGATATTTTCCTTTTCCTCGTCCGCCTTACGTTTCCTCTCTTTTCGTTGTGCGATTCTCTCGGCTTGCCAGTCATCGACATTTTCAGTCGAATTTAGTTCTTCTTCTCCTCCCGAACATCCAGCCAAAAAAACGATGCAGAAGGTGGTGATCAGCAAATTTCTCCGCTCAAATAGCTCTGTCCATTTCAAAGTCATGCTGCGCGACCTTTTTATGACGGTTGATTGCCTACTCATTTCAGGACTGTTGAAAAAGATATTCTGGCGAGAGACTTCCTGAGAAGGTTACATTTTATCAATGAAGAAGACGAAAGTCGAAAACAGAATTTTATTCAGGCTTTAGTTATAGCAGATCCAGGAGCAAACGGCTCAGTTCAGGCTGATCAGGGACGAGCGACCGTTTGTGAGGATGCACGAATATTCGAACCCGTTTGACATAATCATCAAACTGGCGTTGAGCCAGAGATTCGATGACGGGAGAAACATCGTGCAGATAGCGGTAGGTTTGTTCTTTCGAGTAATAGATCTGTACCTTGAATTCAACTTCCCGATCTGCCGGTGGGGCATCGATCAACAAGTCGAACGGTTCAAAGAGGGTTCCCGTGCGGGAAGTCAGCTCCTCCGCCAGGCGGCAGACGATCTGTTCCAGGTAGTCTTGAGGCTTACCTGAGAGTTGCTGGTAAAGTTCTGATGACTGTACCAGACTATATTCCCCAACTCGCTTATAGATGGAACGTTTGCTCCCAAAAATACCTTCAAGTAGACGGGAGACTGGCTCTCCCTCTGCCGCTTTTCTCAATTCTTGAACCATGTCTGATTCAGATTGATGAAACAACCAGTTCAGATCCCATTGTTGATACAGTTCCTGGAACGCGCGACCGAACATACATGTCGCCGCACGGACTGCATGGTGCCAGTAAACTTCGCTGAACATCACATATCGTGCGAAAACCATCAGTTCGGTAGCCGTTTTCCCTTTTTCACTAACCGCTAATCCATCACCCGCTTCGTTCACCATCAACGATTGAATCAACCGATTACGGTCAAAATTCCGCCCATACGGGACACCGGCGTGGAGACTGTCGCGGTCCAGATAATCCATTTTATCGATGTCAATCGGGCCGGAGAGTATGGAACGCAATAATCGGAGTTGAGGTGAATCGGTACGCGCGACCAGAACATCCAGGACTTCTTCCGGTTCGATTTTCCAATATGAGCGCAGAATACCCGCCAGTTCCGAATCGGGTTGCAGGAAGGATTCGGCAAATTCTTCATGCTGCGGCATATTGGGTAGATTCAGGTCTTCAATCGGATGACAGTACGGCCAATGTCCCAGATCATGCAGCAACGCGGAAACCATCAGGACTTCGGCGTGATGTGCGTCAACGATCGAACAAAATCGAGGATCATGAGAGAGTTGAATCAGGTAACGGACTGCGTTGTGAAAGACGCCGAGAGCATGTTCAAAGCGGGTGTGTGTCGCGCCGGGATAAATTTTAGAGGCGAGACCCAATTGGCTAACTTGCCGAAGTCGTTGGAATTCAGCCGTGTCGACGAGTGCCCGGACCCGGGGAGTGAAGGGGACATCCTGTTCCATCGGTATCCGAACCAATCCCCGTCCTGATCGGTAGTTCGCCAGTTCCGGAATACTGGTAAGGCTGTCGTCCATGCCACTTCTCTGATCGCTTAGGTTGGGTATTGCAATGGAATATAAGGAACAGAGTTTATCTTATCTTTGTGCTCATCTGAAAAAAACGAACACACCGGTGAAATTCCGGTGTGTTCGATGATGCTTGAGAGAATTTGACCTCAGTTCTCGATCAGGCACTCGGCCACGATTTGCCATTTTTGCGTGTTCCGCAAATTTTGACTTCCAGTCCCAGGTCGGCTGCCAAAGCGGCTTTGACGAACATCGCTTTATCCGCTTCAGCTTCGCTATTGGCGTAAGCTACCTGAATGTGGTTCGACTTGTGTTTGGCCATCAACTGATCGCGGGAGACGCCATAAGTGACCGCATGCATAATGGGCCATTGCACGGTGGTCTCATTCCAGCGGCGTTCGGTTTCTTCCTGGGGAAGTTCGACCACCCCGGCTCGACCGAGATCCATTTTCAGTTTGCCATCTTCGATATAAACGCGAGACCAGACGATTTCCCCCGGTTTCGAAATGCCTCTTAAAGTTGAG
>JAGQQC010000155.1 GCA_020426395.1 Planctomycetaceae bacterium | reverse complement strand
TTCAACATTCGCTTCATTGGCGATGTTCATGAAACCACCAATGTGTGCTCCGGTTCCTTGTCCGCCACATCCTATCACGCCAACGCGTACCCGCTCATTAGCCCCGGCGGCCCTTGCGGTGGGAAGCGGAGAAGTGAGCGAACCGAGTGCGAGACCAGTTAAACCTAACCCGGTTGACTTCAAAAACTGGCGACGGGGAGTAATGGAATCAGTCATAAGTCGAGCCTTACGTTATGAGGAGGCGTCAAGTATTTATTTGAATCGTTAAAGTCTAACAGAAGCTGATAGAGATTGTGAATGACTTGCTATTCAATCGTATCCAGATGTTGGCGAAGTTGATGTAACAAATTCTGCGCGATATCGGGGTGGACTTCAGCCAGATTCTCGACAGGGTCAGAGGATTGGCTGATATCATAGAGTTCAGTCGCTTGTGGGCCGGTTTTCGTCATTTGTGTGATCAGTCGATATTTGTCCGTGCGTAATGACACGGCGGATTTCCAGTAACTGATTGAATGATCTCGATTCACTTTTTCTCCTAATAAAATGGGTTTAAGAGAATGGCCATTCAGGGGAGTCGCCGTCTGTCTGAATTCCGGTTGGCAGAGATCGATTAACGTTGGGTAGATATCAATGGTCTCTACGAGCGCCTCGGATGTGGTGCCTGCTTTCATCTGTCCTGGGGCTCTCATGATCAGCGTACTTTTGTTTGCTCGTTCGAATGGGGTATGTTTTCCCCACAATGCTGATTCACCTAAATGCCAACCATGATCTCCCCAGACGACAACGATAGTGTTGTCCCGCAAACCCAATTCATCCAGCGCGGACAATACCCGCCCAACCTGTCGATCGGTGTATCGAACACACGCGAGGTAAGCACGGCGAGCTGTAATCGCATCCTCTCTCGCCAGTGGATAGGTTTTGTCCCAGGGGGCATTGTATTTGTAAAACTCATTACTCTTATGTTGGTAAGACGATTCGATTATTTCTGGGTTTTCTGGAGGGGGAACATCCCGCTCCGCCATCGCTTCCCAGTCCTGACGAGGCGCAACAAAGGGGAGGTGGGGTTTGAAGAAACCGAGCCCCATGAAAAAGGGTTGTTTTCGCTCTTTTAATTCTCCCAGTTTTTCAATTGCCCGGGTGGCCATCATCCCATCTGGGAGGTCGTCATCCTTTTCGGCGGTGAATTCCATCAGGTCGATATGCCCGTTACCGTCTTCACGATGTCGTCCATCACGATAAGCAAAAAAGATTCCCCATCCTCGTTTCCAAGGGCCGAGAGGAGTGGCGAACTCGTCCCAGGCATGCGGTAATTCGGGACGACCATCGCCAGTGCCATCGTAGGCGAAGACCTTGCCATCCGCAGTATGCGAAATTTTGCCAATCAGAACCGTATGGTATCCACTCCGGCGAAAGAGTTCCGGCATCGTTTGCGCACCAGGCTGCTGTACTGGGTTCAGGCGGTTGGTGCCTTCGTACAAGTCGCGGTTTCCAAATGCTTTCGTCCGCCATGGGCTTTGGCCAGTGAGCATTGCATAGCGAGAGGCACCGCAGGTTGCCACTTGCACGAAGTGATTGTTGAACAGAACTCCTTCTGAGGCCAGACGGTCGAGATGCGGGCTGTCGACATAATCGTGCCCATAGCAACCGAGTTCCGTACGCAGGTCGTCGATGGCAATGAAGAGCACATTCGGGCGGGAGTTGTTATCGGGAGATGATTCTGCCCCCAGGGCAGGTTCAAAAGAGTCTCCCCAATAAAAAAAGCCGATGAGGAGTGCGAGTGAAAACCTGACGTTGTGCATTAAAAATGGATTCCGTTGAGATGATCATATTAATAGGTGATAGAGCTTCCATTGTGCAGTCTTATGCGCTCACGTGTCCACTCGCAATCGTCTTGGAGAGACGCTGAATAATGGATTCAGCGGAAAAAAATAAAAAAAACGGCTAATGCAGTTTGTGTCCTGCGTATAAATAAAGGTGGAACACATTTTATTCCTGTCTAATTTCAAATCTCCACTGTTCCACTAACTGAGACTGGCTGATCCAAATCGTTGGCTGTCTCCGTCTTACTTCCGTTCCTTTCTGAACACATCTCAACAAGGGCCGTTTGAGGAACTCCAAGGACTCGATTATGCGCATGCAGATCGCGTTTGAGGGGGCCTCCCGTTTTCTGGTGGCAGGGGTTTTGGTGACCTCATCTTTACCAGAAGTTCCTCTGAATTTTCGGTTCCTGAAAGTGGAGAAATCTTCATGCGATCTTTCGTCACGGTTACTGTTGCGGGTTTTCTGTTGTTTTCTTCGGTCGATTTGATGGCTGGTCCCGGAGGACGCGGTGGCGGGCCACGCGGTGCAAGAATGAATGGTCAGCAGAACCAGGCAGGAGGCCCCGGACAATTTGGAGCAGGTGGAGGGCAACTTGGGAATCAGGGTTCCCAAAACTTTCGACAGCAACAAAAGCAACGGAATCAATTCGGACAAAACCAGCAAAACCAACAGTCCAGTCAGAATGGTACGAGCGGGAATTGTCAGCAACTTTTTAATCAATTATCGCAACTGGACCAAAATGGGGATTCCGTCATCACCAAAAATGAAGTCGCGAATCAACAGTTGCATCCCTTCTTCCGCATGGCTGATCAGAATCAGAATGGACAGGTGACTGCTCAGGAGTTGATGCAGGCCTGTGAGAATGTGACGAGCGGACAATCCGGTACTGGTACACAGTCACAGATGCGACAACAGTTTGCCGGTATGCAGGGAAACGGGATGAATCAACAACAGATGGGAAATGAATCCTGTCCTGCTCCTCCCTCTGGTGAAAACGGTGAACTTGGTGCTTTTGGGGCCGGCAATGGACAGCGCGGTCAGAGGGGAGCCTTTGGTCAGAATGGAAATGGAATGCGCGCTGGTGCCATGGGTGCCCAGGCCGGGTTTGGGGGTATGCGAGGGAGTGGAGGACGTCCCGGCGGAATGGCCGGTTTCGGAGGAGGTCGCCCGGGTGGAGGCCGCGGGCGTTAATTACCCTTAAGAACGGTTGTTATTCCCCCAGACAGTATAAGTACTCTTGCCGATTGTCTTCGGTTCGCTTGGCGATCCGGATGTAAATACGGTTTCCAGTAAAGGTCGGCGTGGCGAAGCATTCGTCACCCAGTTTGTTTTCACCAAGGCTAATGAACTTACTGGGGTCTGCGGCAAAGAGGAAGGTTTCGCCGGCCTCGTTCGTCACATAAATCTTGTCGTCGACCAGGACTGGTGAGGACGTGAAATCACCACTCAAACGATTGCGCCACTGAATATCACCCGTAGCAAAGTCGTAGCAAATGGCGATGCCGTTATCCGAAACCGCATACAAGTATCCTGCTTTTAAGATGAGAGAAGGGACATAAGAGCGGGTTCGGTTTGTCCAGCGAATCTCACCTGAGCCGTCCGCTTTCATTACAGTCGTATGATTTTCCGGATAGCCGCCCGACGAGAGAATATATTGACCGTCCGTTACCGTTGAGGTCACGCATTCGGTGGTGGAGCCCTCGACAGACCAGTTCACTTTACCAGTCAATGGATCCAAGCTGGTAATGACATTACAACCGATGAACATCAGTTGGTCCTGGTTTCCTGTATGGACGATGATCGGGGAGGCGTAATTCGCTGTGGCTGGACGGGCATGTTCCCAGATTCGTTCTCCGGTTGTCCGATCAAATCCGACAACGGCGCCTCCTCCTTTATTGTCTGCGACGGCAATCACCAGCGGGCCATAAATCGTCGGCGAAGCTCCATAGCCCTGATGCACTACGTAGTCACTCACTTTTTTCTGCCAGCGAAACTCGCCTGATCTCGTTAACGACGTCAACCAGATGGCATCGCTATTGAACATGGTGATGAAGAGATGTTCGCCATCGCAGGCAACGCTTGAAGACGCCTTTGTTGATTTTGCGTTACCTTGCCGATCACCTGAGGGGGTGAAGCCACCCCGATGAATTTCCCGGCGCCATAACTCGGCTCCTGATTTGCGGTCATACGCGAGGACATACTGGATTTCATTTTCTTCATCGGCAGAGGCAAGATAAATCTGGTCACCGACGACTGTGGGAGATCCATGACCACGACCCGGTATGGGCGATTTCCAGACGACGTTCGTTTCTTCGTCCCATTTTTGGGGGGGATTTTGGTTTGCCGGAGCAATCCCATTCCAGTTCTGCCCTCTCCACCAGGGCCAGTCAGTCGATTGCAGCTTTAACCCAGCATTGGGATTCGCGCCGGGAGCGGAAGGAATCAGAAAAGAAAGCTGGAAACAGGCGACGAGGGCCAGAAGAAGAACTGGGCGTATCATTGGTCGATCTTCGGTGGGCTTGGGTGAGGTTGAAACAGGGGGAGGAGCTACTGGAATGAGATTCCAGCATATCAACCACCCAGAGTGAATTCAAAACTCGTTCTCAAAATTTCTGTGGTAGATGGTGGAACGCTCGCCATGTTGGCGATGGATCCGCCCTGATTGATTGGGGTGAGTGAATCTCGTTGGTGAATAAGTCCTGAAATATAGGGTGTTTGGTGACTTCCACACATTCGGCATGGGACTTGCCTTGATAGATCTGTTAAGGAATAACCGCCTCCTCTTTGCAGAAGAACCCCGCCCGTAAATAACCTTCCTGACGGTAACCTGCCTGTGAATCAATTTATGTCTCCCGTATTAAGACTCACCAATGAGCTGAAACGAAATCGCCTAATTATTTTCAGTCTGATCTGTGTATTTGGCGTGGGAGGATGCGGAGATCAAGCCCCGGACATGGATACGTCTAAAGTAACGAGCCCTCTGCATCATCCTGGAGTCTGTGAACATTGCCAAGAGGCGATCGAGGAAGTGCAAGAGGAAAACCTGTTTGTTGTTCGTGGGAATCAGCATGTCGTTTGCTCTAAAAACTGTGAATACGACCTGCAAGTATGGTTATCACAGCAATGATTTTCTATCGATCGTCGTATGGTCGAAGTTCTGTTTGTTACTCAGACAGCGAAAATCAGACCGGATAAAGAAGACATAACTGGAATGGATGTAATGACGAATTTGCAACTTGAGCGCAACTCTGAAAAATTCCGTTTCCGATCGCGGATCGGTTTCACGTTAGTTGAGTTACTGGTCGTGATGGCCATTATCAGCATTCTGTTGGCGCTGTTATTACCGGCTGTTCAGACGGCTCGATCTTCAGCGAGAGCAACTGCCTGTCGTAATAATCTCAAGCAGATTGGGATTGCTTTGCAGACCTATCACGACTTGCATCGTTCTTTTCCTCCCGGTCATTTAGAAACCGGAACGAATGGGCCTGCCTATCGTCATGAGATTGGCCTGTTGACTTATCTTCTACCGTTTGTAGAAGAAAGTAACACTTATGAATTGATTGACTTCAATGAAATCGGACCGAGCGACGAGAACCCAAATCCGAATGGTTCTGCCAGTGAGAATCCCGCTTTCTATGAAGCGGGTGGAATTGACGTGGCTGTTTTTCGGTGTCCCAGTGATCCGACAGAACGCGTGGATGTCACCTGGGCACCGGGAAATTATCTGGGAAACCAGGGACCAGAATGTGAATGTCGTGGAAGCGATTGTGAAGGACTGTTTGGTCATGACACCTACTTTAATATGCATGATATTCCCGACGGCACGACACACACAATTGCGATAGGGGAAACACTCATTGGTGATTTAGATGTTGATACGTTGGAAGACAACTATTTCTATCGTCCCACGGGGGGGGATGCTTCTGATATTGATACCTGCCAAAGTGGTGTTCTTAGTCGGTCCGATCGAGCGACGATCTGGTTTGGTGGTCATCCGCAACACAATATGCTGAGTACGAACCGACCTCCGAATGATCCTCGATTCGATTGTATCGCTCCGAATAATGCCTGCTCGAATTTTGCAGCCCGGAGTGCTCATCCCGGTGGGGCTTTCTTCACATACTGTGACGGATCGGTCCATTTTATGGGGAATGGAGTCTCAACTGAGGTGATTCAAGCATTGGGAAGTCGTCGTGGTGGAGAAATTGTTGGCGAATAATAAAGGCAATTTCTTGCGATCCCCATACAGAACATTTCTGAGTGTGCTGCGATTTACTTTGGCGCTATTCACATTTGGGTTCTGCTGCGTTTATACGCTGTCAAGTTTAATGGCAGAGGAGAAAAATACGCCCTCTGTCGAATCATCCTCTTCTGATCCTGACGATCCCGGTTACAAGTTAGCCTTCATCGGTTTGCATGGCGGCGTTTTTGATGTTCTCAAACGGTATGAAGCTGATTTCCCATTTCAGCTTGAGTATCTGGAAGATGATCAACTAGGGAATCCGGAAACGGATTTCTCTCAGTATGCCATCGTTTTTTTACAACATGCTCGTGCAGAAGATCGGGATCATTACCGACGGTTGATCAAGGAGGGACGTCAGCAAAATCCAAGTTTAAAAATCATATCGATTTCTGGACTAGCGGAACGTCACTTACCGCAATTGACGAGTTCCGGGGTGATTGAGCAGGACGATACATTGTCGTCCTATTATGGAAGCAGTTCTGAAAACCTCAGACGTATGCTGATCTATGTCGGTATCAAATATTTGAACCAGACAGGAAATATTCTTCCTCCCGAAGTGCAGCAGAAGGGGGCCGGAATTTATCATCCCGCACATGACGGATTTTTCGAGAAGACGGAGCAATTTCTGGCATGGGCGCGGGAGCAAAATCTTCCGACGGAAAACATTCCTCGTGTTCTCATTGCTGTGCATTCAACGCACTTGGAATTCCAGCAGCCGGATGTCGTCAAGGCACTCATCGCAACCTGCGAACAGAGGGGGGCTTTGGCGGTGGCGATGCTCGATTACGGTCCGCAATACGAACAGAATGTGCTTGCCTTTAAGCCCGATATTATCGTGCATACCTGCCATAGCCGGGAAAGTGTTGATTTTCGAGAAAAGGTCGGCGTACCGCATGTGCATTCGATATTTTTTCGCAAACAGTCCATCAGTGAATGGAAATCAAATAACGAAGGGCTGGCAGCCAATGAAATGGCCTTTCAAATCGTCGGGCAGGAATTGCTGGGGGCCATCGAACCTCAAGTTGGCTCCGGTACAAAAGCGGGCGGGGGAAGTTCGGAAGCGTTTCAGCCGATTCCTGAACGAATCGAGCACCTGGTTGATCGCAGCCTGGCGTGGGTAAACCTCGCATATAAAGAGAACAGCGAGAAGAAAATCGCCTTCTTTTACTACAATCGTGAAATGGGCAAAGCGGAATTGATGCGAGGTTCCGCGACAGGGATGTTCATGAATGGCCCGCGCAGCTTGGTTGCACTTCTAAAAGAAATGAACATCGCAGGATATGAGCTTGGTCACATTCCGGCCGATGAAGATGAACTAGTTAGTTGGATGCAAAAGCAAGGGCAGCAAATCGGAATCTGGGCGCCTGGAAACCTGGATCGACTTGCTCGTAGCGGCGATGCGGTGCTTGTTCCTGCTGAAACCTATCAAGCATGGTTTGAAGAGAAAGTTCCCGAGAAATCGCGTGAAACCTTGATTCAACGGTGGGGAGCTCCTCCAGGTAAGTTGTTGGTCTGGACTAGTGAGGAGGGAAAGCAATTCATCGTCATTCCCAAAATATCGCTGGGGAAATCGATCCTGTTACCGCAACCTTTGCGTGGAGAAGCGCACGATACCTCTTTGTTACACGACAAACTCGTTCCCCCTCCCCACAATTATCTGGCTACTTATTTCTGGCTTCAGGAGGAATATGGAGCGGATGCTATAGTCCATTTCGGGACTCACGGGAGTGAGTTCATGTTGCCTGGAAAACCAACGGGTTTGTCCCATGCCGATTGGCCAGACTTATTGATGGGACATCTGCCAAACATCAATCCGTGGGTAATCAACAACTTGGGGGAATCATCACCCGTTCGACGACGAGCGTATGCTCTCTTGATTGATCATCTGGTTCCTCCCTCAGTGAATGCGGAACTTTCAGATGAACTTCTCAATTTGCACAATGACATCGATAAGTGGGTTGTCCTGGAAGAAGGGGCTCTTAGAGAAAAATTTCGCGAATCGATAACTCGGCAATTTCTGGATGAACATCTCGATCAGGATCTGAAAATCGATTTGTCACAAGGACGTCTGCTCGAAGCAGAGGAAATTGAAGCTGTCCTCGAATATTTACACGATATTCATAACGAAACGACTCCAATCAGCCTCCATCAGTTTGGTCAGGTTCCCCCGGATGAGCTTCAGATTTCCTGGATTGTCACTTCTCTCCGCAAAGAGTTCCGGGATGTTCTGGGTGAGGTCATCAATGTCCCGATGGAGGAAGCGATCAATCCAGGGGATCGTCAAAAATATCTGCGACGCAAAGCAGAAGAGATAATGAATATGGTTTTAGTACAGGGGTTTACTATCGAAGAAGCGATCGAGTCTGTGGGAGGTCGTATTCCTGAAACGGGATTGCCCGAAAAACTTCAACAGGGGGTTGAACTTGCCGCGGAACTCCGAAACGGATTTCAGCGGACTGACGATGAACTCAAAAACTTTCTCGCGGCACTTTCCGGTCGATTTATTTCACCCGGACCAGGAAATGCTCCGGACCGGAATCCGGGGGTTCTACCAACGGGGCGAAACATGTACGTGATGAATCCCGAGGAGGTGCCCACGCGCGCGTCGTGGGAATTAGGGTGCCAGTTGATCGATCAACTGTTGTCACAGGAGCGCGTTCGGCGCGGGACGTGGCCAACGAAGATTGGTTTCACCTTGAATTCGTTTGCCACATTTCAAGATTTGGGCGTCATGGAGTCGCAGATTCTCTATCTAATTGGCGTTCGCCCTGTGTGGAATGAACGCAACTTGGTAACCGACATCGAGGTCATTCCCCGGGAATCGCTCGGACGTCCTCGGATTGACGTGTTCGTGGCTGGTCACAGTTACTATCGCGATATGCTGCCGACCCGAATGCGTCTGTTGGATAAGGCCATTCGGCTGGTGGGCGGACTCAATGAGGCCGACAACCAGCTGTTTCAGAATGCACAACGCGTCCGTCAGTCTTTGACCGATTCGGGGATCGATGATCACCGAGCAACCTTGCTGAGTACTGCCCGGATTTTCGGCTATCCACCCGGTCAGTTTGGCAGCGCGGGATACTACTACTTGATTGAAAAGTCGGGTGAGTGGGATCGCTCCGAGGAATTAATGGAGACCTACATCGACCATAGCTCGTATGTGTACACCGATGGATTGTGGGGAGTTTTGGCGCGCGATGCGTACACGCAACATATGTCGGACACGCAATTGGTGCTGCGGAGTTGGTCGGACCGCACGCGCAGTCCCCTGTCGAACAAGTACGATTGGTATCATGGTGGTAGCTTGTGCCGGGCCATTGAGCACGTTACCGGTTCGCGTCCCGATTTCTTTCTCTCCGACGTGCGCGACCCCAACGCGGTAACGATCATCGAAGCGGAGCAAGCCTTGCGCCGCGAGTACCATGTGCGGCTGTTCAACCGCAAGTGGATCGAAGGGATGAT
>JAGQQC010000154.1 GCA_020426395.1 Planctomycetaceae bacterium | reverse complement strand
CTTCACGGTCATGAACTACCTGATGCCTGAACGAGACATCCTCTCAATGCACTGCTCCGCAACCGCTGATAAAGAGACCGGTCGCTCATCTGTTCTCTTCGGGCTTTCTGGAACAGGTAAAACAACTCTTTCCGCAGACCCCAAGCGGTATCTCATCGGCGACGACGAACATTGCTGGTCGGACAACGGCATCTTCAACATCGAAGGGGGTTGTTACGCCAAAGCGATTTATCTTTCGATCGAACGGGAGCCCGAAATTTTCCAGGCCCTCCGCTTTGGATCTGTGCTGGAAAACGTGGTTTACGATCAGGCCCATCATCATGTCGATTTTGACGACACCTCCATTACGCAGAACACTCGGGGGGCTTACCCGATCGAATTCATGCCGAGCGCGAAAATTCCTTGCGTGGCCGATCATCCTACGGATGTCATCTTCCTGACTTGCGATGCATTCGGCGTCCTGCCCCCTGTTTCAAAACTGACTCCCGCTCAGGCAATGTATCACTTCATCAGTGGTTACACCGCCAAAGTGGCCGGTACGGAAATGGGCGTCACGGAACCGCAGACGACCTTCTCCCCCTGCTTCGGTGGACCGTTCCTGGTCTGGCACCCGGGAAAATATGCGGACTTGCTCGCCGAAAAAATTCAGAAACACAACGCCAATGTCTGGCTGGTGAACACGGGTTGGAATGGCGGACCCTGCGGCGTTGGCGAACGGATCAGCCTACCCCACACCCGTTCGATCATCGATGCGATTCATATGGGAGCTCTCTCAAACGTACCGACCCAACAAGATCCGATCTTCGGATTTGAAATCGTGACCGAATGCCCGAGTGTTCCGAAAAGCATGCTCATTCCGCGGAATACCTGGAAAGATCAGGCCGCGTACGACAAAACAGCCGCCAAACTGGCCACTTCTTTCAATAAGAATTTCGAGAAATACGCCTCCGGCGTCTCCCCGGAAGTCCTCGCCGCGGCCCCGAAAGTTTGAGTTTGGCAAGTAACGGATTACACCAGAAAGCCCGTTTCACCCATGTGGTGAAGCGGGCTTTTTCTTTTGATGCAGCGATGTATTCGAGGTAGAGTAGATGCTGGCCAAATCGATTGAGTATGGGGAATTAATATCATGGATAAGTATGAAGAACACTTAGCAATTTGCAAACAAATGTTCGACCGAGGCGTTCTAAATGAAGAGATGCTCACATGGTTACGAAGTCAGGGTGCAGGCAAAATTGAATCGATTAAAATCATTCGAGAATTGTATGAAATCAGATTGGGAGAAGCGAAGTATATGGTTCACACCAGCGAGGCCTGGGAGGATCGGCGCGCAGCGGATGATCAATTTCATGAAGAACTCATTGATGTGTTTGAGCAGATTTGTCGGGATGAAAGGGAAGCGGAGGGTTGAGAACGCTGCGGTTTTCGAACTTCTGACGTTCTAAAGCTAGGGGTTGCAATCAGATGGGGACACTTAGTCTGTATACTGAATCTGGCTTTTTTCTTTTAACATCGAAACAGACTAAAAACACGAAAGAGTTGATAATAAAATAGTTCGTATTAGCTCATTAATTTTTCGTGTCGTTCGTGTATTTCGTGGTTCATTCCTTCAACCCAACACCTCCCCCGCATCTCCCTTCGTTTCCACAAGTCGTTGACCCGATTTCTGACCGTACAGCCAGAACAGCGCTGGCCTTACCAGGAATTCGAGTAAGGTGCTCGAAATCAAGCCCCCTATGATCACTGTCGCAACGGGGTATAATATTTCGCGGCCCGATTCACCGGCGGAAAAAGCGAGCGGGACAAGGCCGATCCCGGAGGTGAGAGCCGTCATAAGGACCGGCGCTAAACGTTCTTGTCCCGCTCGTATAATCATCTCTTTCGACCAGGTTTCTCCTTCGTATTCAACCAAGTGGAGATAATGGTTGAGCAATAAAATTCCGTTCCGCGAGGCAATGCCTCCCAGCGAAATGAAACCGACCATGCTGGCAATCGTCAGTGTTTGTCCCGTGAACAACAGGGCGATGACACAACCGATGAAAGCCATCGGTACAGCGGCGAGCACCTGCAATGAAAAGTTGATGGAACCGAACATCGTGTAGAGCACAATCAGAATGCCGATCAGCGAGAGAACGAAGAAAATCATGATCAAACGACTTGCCGATTCCTGGCTTTCGAATTGGCCGCTGTACTCCACGAAGTAACCGGTGGGAAGTTCGTCTTCGAGTGGTTTCAGTTTGGCCTTAATGTCTTCGACGACATCCACCAGCCCTCGGTCGGTGACGTTACATTGCAGAATGATGCGGCGACGAACCTGTTCCCTGCGGATAATGTTGGGGCCAGTCGCTTCATAAATGTCGGCAACCGCTTCCAGGGGGATGACTCCCCCGTCCGGTAAATTGATGGCGAGTCGTTTTAATTTTTCCAAGTCTTCCCGATATTCTTCCTGCATCCGGACTACCAGATCAAAGATCCGCTGCCCATCCAGTACTTGCGAGACCACCCTGCCCTGCATGGCCGTTTCGACGAACTGATTGACTTCTTCAGGTCTGAGCCCGTAGAGGGCAAGTTGATCCCGGTTGAGTTCGATCCGTAGTTGAGGAATGGCGGCCTGTTGTTCGACGAACAGGTCGGTGACTCCTTCCACCGACTCGATTTCTGCTTTCATCTGCGCGGCTAGACGACGAAGAGAGGTCAAGTCGTCTCCATAGATCTTAATGCCGATGTCCGCCTTCACTCCGGAAAGCATATGAGAAATCAGGTGAGCCAGAGGTTGGTCGGAAGAGGCGACGATCCCGGGAACGTCATTCAGTTCGCTTCGAATTTCCTTGAGGATCTCTTCGCGGGTGCGGGTGGTGTCCGGGTCGAATTCAATAATGATCTCGCTGACATTCACATCCATCGCATGTTCATCCAGTTCTGCCCGACCTGTGCGCACTACAAAACTGTCCACATCTTCAATTTTCGAGAGCCGTTGTTCGACTTGATGGGCGACTTTACGTGATTCTGCCAGTGATGTTCCGGGCGGCAAACCGATATTTACCTGGAAAGAGCCTTCATTGAATTCCGGCAGGAAGTCGCTCTCCAGTTGCATCAATGCGATTCCCGAAAAAACGACGGCGACGGTTGCCGCCAGCAGAATGAGTCGGGGGACTGCGAGGCTGAAACGGATTAATCCCCCCCCCAGTTTTTTCAACCAACGTAACAGAAAGCTGTCTTCTTCTGATTTCAGGTTGCTGTGGGGAAGCAACCAGTAGGAAAGAATGGGAGTGACTGTCAGCGACACGACTAGCGAGGAAAGAATGGAGACGATGTAGGCGACTCCCAATGGAGCGAACAAACGTCCTTCCAGTCCAGAGAGGGCGAACAGTGGTAGGAATACAAGAATGACAATCATTGTGCCGAACACAATCGAGTTTCGGATTTCCAGACTCGCTCGATAAACGACAATAAGCGGATGTTCCGGATTTGCCTTATGCTTGTTTTCGCCTAAACGCCGGAAAATATTTTCGACATCGACGATGGCATCGTCCACCAGTTCCCCAATGGCAACCGCCAACCCGCCGAGCGTCATGGTATTGATGCTGAATCCAAAGAACGCAAATACAAGCGAAGTGATCACAATCGATAGCGGAATCGCCGTCAAGGTGATTAGCGTTGTGCGAACGTTGAGTAGAAAGACAAACAGAATAATGGTGACGAGCACGGCTCCGTCGCGAAGGGCTTCGATGACATTTTCAATCGCCCGGTCGATGAACTGTTTTTGGGAATAAAGGAGAGGTTCGATATGCACCCCTTTGGGCAACCCCGCCTGTACTTCATCCAGCGCTTGCAGAATGTCTTCCGTGATGCGGCGGGTATCGGCATCGGGTTGTTTGTTGACCGTCAAGATGACCGCCTCACCTCCAATCAGATTGCCTTCGTCAGTACGGGCAAAGGCAGAACTGTCTCCCCGTTTAATTTGTCCCGCTTCCACAATTCTCGCCACCTGTTTTAACAGGATCGGTTGGTCCTGATGCATGGCGACGACCAATTTTTCCAGGTCTTCCACTTTTTGCACGCGACCCAGTGTTCTCACAAGCAGCTCGTTCGCTCCCTGCTCGTCGAGGTACCCCCCCACCGCATTGCGGTTACTTTCTTCAACCGCTCGATCGACTTCCTCTAACGTGACACCATATTTACGAAGCGCATCGGGATCGACGAGTACTTGAAACTGCTTCCGTTCTCCTCCCATGACGAAGACTTGAGAAATACCGGGAACTGTCAGCAAACGTTGACGGATGACCCAATCGGACAAGGTGCGCAATTCCAGCGGATCGATGTCGTCGTTTTCGCTCCAGACACCGATCATCTGGATTTGCCCCATGATGGAGGAAACGGGTGTTAACGTAGGAGTGATATTTTCCGGAAGGAGTTCTTTGACCAGTTGCAGCCGCTCGTTCACGATTTGCCGATCCTGGTAGATGTCCGAATTCCAGTCAAATTCGACGTACACGATCGACAGCCCCACGGCTGAATCTGACCGGACGGTCAAGACATTACTGGCTCCATTCAGTTGAGTCTCAATGGGAAGCGTGATACGGGCTTCGACTTCTTCGGGGGACCAGCCATGAGCTTCCGTCAATATCACGACGCGGGGTCGATTCAAGTTTGGGAAGACATCGATGCTCAACTGCTGAATATGCCAGAGCCCATAGATCAACAGAAAGATCGCGAATGAAATAACCGGGACGCGGTTCTTCAGGGAAAATTTGAGGATGTGATCGAACATGGGCAAATCTTTAATGGGAAGAAGTTAAACGGTCATTACGGAAAGCGAACGAATCATCAGTGGGCTTCTATGTCACCATTAATGTGAATGCCCATGATGGTCGTGCCCCCCTCCTCCGCCAGCGGCTCGTTCCAGAGCCATGAACATTTGCCGGGCTCCTCGCAGAGCGACAATTTTGCCTTCCAGTTCTTTGGTGGGCTGGATGACCGCGTTCTCCCGGTCCCGGTGGAGAACACGCACTTCGACGCGCCGATATTGATCGGCCTCTTCTTTCAGAAAGATGAACGCACTCGCTGCTTCATCAACGACGGCTTCCCGTGGGAGTATGATTTTGTCTTCCCAGTGATCGACGGGCAGCTCCACATAAGCCCGTTGCCCTGGTTTGTATTTCCAGTTAAGAAAACGGGTTTGTTGTATGGAGTCTTCCGGTCTGATGAGTTTGTTATTCAACTCGACATAAAAATGATAGGTGCGAGTTTCCGGGTTCACTTCGTTCGAGAGATATTTGACCTTCATTCCCGACAGGCGTTCCGGGTCTTGAGTGCTATTCTGAAAAACAAGTGAGATGTCCCGGTTGGCTTCGACGATTTGACTCAGCTTGGGGATGTCCTGCTCGTAGGCATGTCCTTCCAGATACAGCTTTTGATAGTTCGTCAACACACCGAGGGTGGTACCTGCCTGGACCGATTCCCCTTTATGTACATTGACTTCTTTTACTGAGAACCACGCTTCTCGCAGGTGATCGTCTTCTTCGGAAGTCGATCGATCATTCGGTTGGGAATGGGAGACGCGCTGGATCGTCCGGTCTCGCTGATAGCTTTCAATTTCGTTATGGATGGAATCATCCTGGTGTAGAAAAGGAACCGTCAGTTTGACCTCCCGCAGGAGGCTGCGGTGCTGTTCGATTTGCATAATTTGTTCACGGGATAAACCGTGTAGCAGGAGTGCTTCGCGGAAGGCGTGCAGAATGGCATCCAGTTTTTCGACTTCGTACAGCTTCTCAAGCAGTACTTTCCCCGCGAGCGCGCCACTTTCGGAAATGACTTTCAGTCGCGCAACTTCTTTCTGCTCCACATCGAGTTGTCCCAGGGTGCGGAGGAATTCGGTTTGGGCGGTGACCAGGTCTTCGTGAGTTAATCGGAGCCGGAAGACCACATCCCCCGATTTCACCGTCTCTCCGGCGATAATTTCGATGCCGGTGACGATACCAGTTAGTGGTGCCGAGATTTGCATTCGTGATCGGCCCGGAATTTCTGTCACGATACCCGGGAGTGATACTGTCTTCGTGTATTCCTGAAGTTCGATTACCCCGATTTTGAGTCCGATATTGGCTCGTGCTTCCCGGGAAAGGGTGAGGACATTTTCATCCTGTTCACCTTCATGAGCATGATCGTGACCGGCATGGGGATCAGACGCAGAGTCTTCGGCAGCGGCGGTACTATTCGTGGGGGCCGTTGAAAGTCGTTTCAACTGGGCCATTACATTGGCGCGCCATTGAGGAACGGCCAGCACAACCACGATTAAGAGGACGACCAGTAAACCGAGACCGATTTTCCACCAGTTGTTTTTGGGGGATGTGTTCGACATAAAGACGGATCCTGTCCAGATACGGATGCCAGGGAAATAGACAGGCGATGTTTTGATGCCGCAGAATCGTATGACAAAGGTTCTGCAATTGGGGGGGGGCAATCGATTATCGATTGGAATCACAACATCGCCGGATAAAGCAGGCAGGCGACGGGACAGAATCAGATCAACCAGACTTCGAGAGGTTGATGCAGGCGCGCACCTGGGGCGCAGGAGAAGCAGGCTGGCCTCAGGTTGAACAGTGAAGTTTCCAGCGGTGAGTGCATGACGAGCTGGATTTCCGTCAAGTTGAGGAGTGCAGATAATTCCGGTGCTGGCGTTTTCACCGCGTGACTGATGCTGAAGTCACATGATCCATGATCACAAACTTCAAACGGGGGCTCTTCGTGATCGGCCTCGGGGGAATCCGTCTCTTCCGAGTGTGAATGAGTATGAGAATGCCGGACATCTGAAAAAGATTGATGGTTGTGATCGGCACAGGAATGGTCCTGATGGGCGCAACAGCCTGCCCACAGGTGCACCAGAATGGCCACCATGTTCAGAAAAGCAGTGAAGGTGTAAGTCACCCTCGACATTCCAATTCCTATCCAAAAATCCAAGTGAAAAGATTGTTTGCTGACAGGGATTATTAGTTCGAAATTGGTTTAAGGTCAATGAGACTTTCCGTTTCGGGCATTTCTGTGACTGAAAAGAAGACGGAAATTCAGGCATCAATGTGGCTGCCTCCGACGGCGAATGTGATTGGGGTTGTGTGCGTAACATGTTTCAGGGTAGTTGTTTAGTGTTCCTGTAGACGGCGTTCGGGATGGGCGGGTTGTATCGATTAATCTGTTGGCTGGATTCCGGTTGGGCCGATTTCTCTTTGGGTGCCGATGAGTAGGATTGTCTGAGTTGGACGTATGAGGTGAGAGCCATCGAATCCATCTATCCTCACGATTTGAAGATCCATAATGATTTTGCGAATTTCATCAATCGTCGTTTGTTTCACTCTCGGATTTGCGCTGAGTGAACTTCCCGCCCAGGATCCAGTTCCCCGGAAATTAACGATTCCGGAATGCCCGGAAGAGGGAACGGAGAACGGTCGTTCGACTGGGATTACGCTGGAGCAGCTACAGCAATTGGCGATGCAGCATAATCCGACGCTAGCTCAGGCACGTGCCGAAACCTGGAAAGCTCATGGGCAGTATGTTCAAGAAGGCTTAAAGCCGAACCCGGGAATTTATTACACGTCCAGTGAGATTGGGAATGAAGGTTCGGCGGGGCAGCATGGGGCGTACTTCTCGCAGGAGTTCGTCACCGGTGGCAAGCTCTATCTCTCCTCGCAGATTTATGCGATGCGTCAACGGGGAGCGAGTTGGGAACGGATGGCCCAGATTTATCGTGTGGAGAACAATGTTCGTTCGGAGTACTACAAAATCATTGTCGCCAGAAAGCTCGTCTGTCAGGCACTTCAGATCGAGCGAATCGCGGAAGATATTCTGAATGGAATTAACGAACGGGTAGCAAAAGGTTTTTCTTCCAACATCGACAAGTATCAAGCCACGATTGAATTACAAAATGCTCGCATGCTGCGTCTAAATGCAGAGGCAGAATATCAAGCCGCCTGGAACCGGATGCGGGCTGTGATTGGTTGGGATGGTTTACCGATGCAGTCCTTAGCCGATGTGGAGTTAGTAACCCCGGAATTAGAGTGGGAAGAGACACGCGATCGTTTATTGTCCATGAGTCCACAAATACAAGAGGCTCAGTTCCGTGTCAGTTCTGCAATGGCCAAATACAACCGGGCTGTGGCGGAACCAATTCCCAACGTGACTGTTCAAGCTGGTGCGTTGTACGATTATGGAACGGAAGACGCCATTGCCCAGGTGCAGATTGGGATGCCGATCCCGATCAACAATAAGAATCAGGGAAACATCCGTACTGCCCATGCAGAGTGGATTCGGGCTTGTCGGGAAGTGGAACGCCTGAAATTGCAATTGGCTCGCGATTTGGCGGAAGAATTCAAACAATATAATGCCAGCCAGGCACGTCTGAAACTGTATGATTCCGATCTGATTCCCGCCGCAACTAAAACACTCGAATTAAGCGAGCAACTGGTCAAAGGGGGAGAATTCAACTATCTGCAGTTGCTGACAGCACAGCGCACCTTTACCCAGACGAATATAGATCGTATCAAAACGGAAGGGACTCTCTGGCAAAGTCAGATTGCCATTGATGGACTTCTGTTAACAGATGGGTTGCAAGCTCCGAAAGAATCCGTTGCGGGCGACTGATTTCGCTCTCTTTGAACCGCGCTTTTGCACTTTGCTCGTCCCGGAAGAGCCAGATTGTTTGCACTTCCGGCGCCGGACCGGTACCTTGTGATAATAATCATGATGTACAGGGACTGGTTGGCTGATTTCCCCTGCCGGTTGCCTGTGGACGGGGATCTCCGAGAACATCGTTTTTTGAGATCCGTCAACGGATTGTCCACCTGTTGTGGGGAGTGAAACCTTAACATGACTGAGACAAAATTGAGCGACTTGCAAGCCTTGAAAAAACAAATCCGGGAACAGGCACACGAGAACCGGAAGAATCAGAAGGACAAAGATGAGGTCAGCCGAAAAATTGTGGCGACCTTTATGAGTCTGCCGGAGTACGAAGCCGCTAACACAGTCATGTTTTATGTCGATGTCCGTACCGAAGTTCGTACTCGTCACGATCTCCAAAATGCACTTGATAGTGGCAAACGGATCGTCGTCCCCTATTGCGTGGATGGCGAATTGGAACTCTTCCTCCTGGAGTCGATGGACGAACTCGAAATCGGCATGTACAAGATACTTGAGCCGAAAGCAGAATTGCGAGATGTTCCGGAAAAGAAAGTCGATGTCTCCGAACTCGAACTGATCATGGTCCCCGGTGTCGCGTTCGATGCTCGTGGTGGACGAACGGGTCATGGATTCGGTTACTACGACAAACTGCTCGAAAATGCCAAGCTCGAAACCCCGCTGATCGCCCTGGCCTTTGAATGCCAGTTGTTCCCCGAGATCCCGATGCAGGATCACGATATCTTCATGGACAAGATCATCACTGAAGAGAAAGTCTACCCGGGCCGTGGCCGCGGGTAAGAAAGCCATCGGCATTGTCTTCGCAGGTGAGTTTATTTGAACCACCAAGGCCCAAGACACAAAGGGACAATGCAAGAGGGGAATCATCAGAAGCGATTATGTGTTGATCGGTTCAGAATACACCCCTCTTGAAAA
>JAGQQC010000153.1 GCA_020426395.1 Planctomycetaceae bacterium | reverse complement strand
GGCGCTAGAGAATTCGGCAGAATATGGCGGAAAATAATTCGTGTTCTACTAATTCCCAACACTTGCGCTGCCGCGACAAAATCCATCTGCTTAAGTTTCAGAAACTCAGCCCGGGTTAGTCTGGCGATACCCGTCCAGCCTGTAAGTCCGATCACAGCCATGAGATGATAGATGGTTCGATTTTCGACGATGGCGATCAAGGCCAGGATCAGAACCAGGGTGGGAATACACATCACGACTTCTGTAATTCTGCTGAGGATAATATCGATCCAGCCTCCACAGAAGCCTCCCAAGGCTCCCACCGCAATTCCAATGATGGTTGCGATTCCCATGGACACAAAGCCAACAAGCAGCGCAATGCGAGTGCCGTGTACCATCTGCGCAAAGACATCAAATCCTCTTCTGTCGGTTCCAAATATGTTTTGTTTACTGGGAACCCCATCATCTTGTGTGGGGTTTGCTTCGATTCCTTCAAACTCTCCGGCTTTGACTCGACGTTCCGGATCCTGGTAGACGAGCGGCCAGATCGCCCAACTGTCCGGATCATTTTTTTTAAGATTCTTGGGATAGACCTGACGGAATTTGTCTTTCAGGAAAATAGGGTTTTCCCAGGAGAAATTAAAATAACCCATACAGGGAAAATAAATATTCCCTTTGTACTTACAAATAACTGGTTTGGTTCCCACGATTGCGGGAGAAAAGATTGCGACGATCGTCAGGAACAGGACAAAAGCAAGTGCCAGCATCGACATTTTGCGTTTCTTAAAACGCGTCCAGGATTCCTTCCAGAAACCGGGTGATTTAATCACGTGGGTAACTGTGACGGCGGCTTTAGTTTCTTCTCTGGTGAGTTCGTTCATATGTAAAGCTACAAAAATAACTGTCGCAAGTAATGGTTACCGAGTTTTACGAAAGTCGCACGCGGGGATCGACAATGACGTAAAGAATGTCTGCCAGTAACTGTCCCAACAAAGTCAGGACAGAAAACATCAAAGTCAATCCCATGATGACTGGATAGTCTCGATCTGAGATGGCTTGAAAGAATAGTTGCCCCATACCGGGCCACTGAAATATGCGTTCAATAATGATCGATCCGCCTAACAGACCGGGCAACGTGAGTCCAATCAAAGTGACAAGCGGGATCAGCGTGTTTCGAAAGGCATGACGAATCAGCACGCTCATCGGACCGGCTCCTTTTGCCCGGGCCGTACGGACATAATCCTGGCGAATCGTTTCCTGCATATTGGAATGCACAAACCGGCTGTAATAAGCCAGGCTTCCATAAGTGGTGCAGATCACTGGCATCAGCGCGTGTTTGAAAATATCCCAGACTTTCATGGAGGTCGAATATTTTTCATATTCGCCTAAGGTCGTCATACCGGAGATTGGGAGCCAATCAAGTTTGACGGCAAAATAAATCTGCAAATAAAGCGCGGCAACTAAAACCGGAAAGGAGTACAAAATGTACAAGAAGGTGCTGGTGGCTCGTTCTTCCAGACTTCCTGAACGGACCGTGGAATATAATCCAAGCGGAATGGAAAACAGATAGGTGAGGAATAATGAACTAATTGAAAGGACTAATGTGGCGAAAAAGCGTTCTGAAATCACCTCTGTCACAGGTCTTTTGTAGGTGAAAGAAGAACCCAGATCACCCGTCAGCAGGTGACCAATCCAGTAGACATAAGCGACTGGCCATGGTTTGTCGAGGCCATACGCCTTCTCCAACATTTTCAAATCTTCGCTGCCAATCATTCGACTTGGATCGGCCATTTCAGATTGCTGAATGGTGAGCGGCGTCCCCGGCATGTTTCGGATCAGTCCGAACACGATGCAGGTAATGATCAATAGCGTGACCAGGCTGAGTAATATACTTCTGGAGATATAAGCGTACATCGCGGGATTAAAATTCTATCCGTGAAAAACCGCGGGGGATGAGTTCGAGACAGGAGAAATGTTCGTGGGCTTAATGTGATTTCCAGAGGTGGTACATTCCGGGGCTATAGTGAAAAGGTCCACGTGGGCTGAACACATAACCGCGCATCGTTTTCTTAAATCCGTAAAAACCACTGCTGTAATACAGGAACGTATAAGGTTGATCTTCCCAGATTAGTTCATGTATTTTGCCGTAAATTTCGGCTCGCTTGTCACGATCCATCGCTCTTTCGGCGTCCTCAAAAAGCTGGTCGACTTTGGGATTCGAGTAATTGACAAAGTTCCGGCCCTCGTCGATCGCTTTTGTCGTCCAGAGGTTACTGTTGGTAGAAGGATCTGCGCCAGAACCCCATCCTCCCAATGCTGCGTGGAATTTGTGAGTGCGTGTCTTCTCCTGAAGCACAGTGAACTCTAAGGGAGAGACATTGCAGATGATGCCAATCGTTTCCAGATTGCTTTTCAGGAGCGTACAAAAATCGATGGGGCGAGTTGAATTGACGCAGAGAATAGTGAACTCAAACGGAATTCTTTTCCCATTGATTTCCTTGTCACGCACACCATCGTTATCTGAGTCGACCCAACCGGCTGCATCCAACAGTTCTTCCGCTTTGTCCAGATTCTGGGTATAGGGAGTGATTTTTTTCTTGGGAGCCATCCAGGATTCAGGATGGAAAATACCGGTGGCTGGTTCATAGAGGCCGTAGAGATATTCGTCTAGAAGTTCTTTATGGTCAAAAGCGTAGGACATTGCCTCGCGGACGCGTTTATCTTCGAAATAGGGCGTTTTATTGTTCCAGCCAAAATAACCGTATCCCCATTCAGTGACGCTCACTTTCGTGTTATTTTCGTAGAAATCATCCCCATTGGTATTCGTTTCCCACAATTGGCTATTCAGTTGCATTTCATCAATGTCCCCTTTAATCAAGGTTAACAATGCGGTGTTCGGATCATTGATAATTTTCATTCGAATCTGTTTGAAGTGGGGCTTTTCGCGGACTTGTTTTCCGTCGTGCATGTACCAGTCTTCTCTACGTTCCAGTACCATTTCCTGATTTCGATCTCGAGAAACGAGTTCATAGCGACCACCTACGACGGGCTTTTTCTCCAGGTTGACGAAGTACTCGCTGTTCTGCAAAGTGGGATCGTTTTCCAACTCTGGTTCATAGACATGCTTTGGAATAATGGGGAAAATGATATTCCAGATATTCGTGGCTAACGATTCTTTGTGGAAGTAAACCAGTGTGTGATCGTCATAAGCTTCAATCCACTTGATTTGATCCGTTCCAGAACGTGCGGCGGGTACAGGCACCCGGGGATCCATGATTGTGCGAAACGAATAAACCACATCATGTGCAGTGATCGGTTTCCCGTCCGACCAGACTAAGTCATCTCTCATGACGACCTTGTCGTAAAGGCCGTCTTCACTGGATTGCCAGGAGACAATTGTTTCTTTGTTTCCGAAGGGGGTGAAGTTCCAATCGAAGCTGAAAAGGTCGAAGCCTGTTAACCCTCCGACGTCGAATTCAATGGTGGAGCTGGCCATCAACGGGTTGGTGCTTTTGGCGTCACTGCCGACGTGATGATTCCAGACGGCTTCGTAATCAACTTCCGATTCCGACGTAGGACCGCGCCCCATGGCACTGATTATTTTTTTGTTGGCTTCGTCGGAGTCGTTCTTCAGTTTTTTCGCTTCTTCAACTGTCGCCAGGACTTCTTCCTTCGCCTGACGTTCGCGCATCAATTCCATACCATCCAGAACAGGCATGTCTTTCCAGGTAACTGAGGCGTTCAACTCTTCCAGTGAAGGAGGATCGAATTGGTCGATCAAGCTGTTTTTCAGTTTTCCGGGAACTTGCTCAGCCGGTTTGTTCTCTTCACCTTCCTTGGTTGCGGTGGTCGTCTCATCGGTTGATGGTTCCGCTCCATCAGAATTGGTCGCCGTGGTGGTATCGGAGTCGGATGATTCCGATTGTTTGTCCGCTTCCATCTGGTCATGCACTTTTTCTGCGTCGTAACCTCCCGAGCAACCAATCAAAATCAACAGAGGGAGCGTGACCAGGAAAAAAGCACAACGCATTCGGAAATTCGTACTGATAGCCATCCGTGATAATCCTGTGGAGTTAGGGGAACTGAGCGTGTACAGCTTGGGAGGTGAGTTTGAATCGTGAACTTATTGTAAAGAGTGTGACGTGCAGGCTGAAAGATTGTCAGTGAATGATTTTCGGTAACGCCCCCTATCCGGGGCTAATTGAAGGAGAACCCGTGAACAGGATTGTTTCCGCATCAAATGATTCTGGCAAACAAGGCAAAATCGGGCAACCCCGGTCTGCCGTGAAAATAGGGAGTGTATCGCACTCTCTTTATGAGGTACGATATTGAGACCGATTTTGTGAGAACGATGTCCGAAGTCTGCCCTGGATTGTTCCTCAAAAGATTCGATTCAAGTTTTCAGTACTAGCCTGATGCTGTCAGAATTCCTTTCTGCTGTAGAATTACTCGCCGGGAGGGGGTTCTGGATACCTCTCTTCAGGGGTAAAATAACTGATCACCCCCTGCCCTCCTCCGCACGTAGTAATTGAATAGTTCTCCTTCTCCTTCCCTCTCTGTCCATCCGGATGACGATATGTTGTTTTTCCGCAGGATCATATTACCTGGTGTTTTTTGTCTGGTTTTCTTAACGAATCTGGTCCAGGCTGAGGATGCAACCGAGCTCTATGTCAAAAAAGTAAAACCACTCCTCGCACAGCGGTGCGTCACCTGTCACGGTCCGCTCAAGCAGGAGGGGGATCTGCGTGTAGATGCGGGGCAATTTCTACTTCAGTCAAATGAGGGAACTCCGCTTGTCCAACCGGGGAAGAGTGAGCAAAGTCGTTTGATTGATGCGATTCTGGGGCGGAATGATGCTCTGGAAATGCCGATGGAGGGAGCTCCGCTCACCGAACAGGAAAAAACCGTCCTCATTACCTGGATCGATGCGGGGGCAACGTACCCTGAGGATGAAATTGTCATTGCGGATCCGCGCGAGCATTGGGCTTTCGTTCCTCCTCTACGCCCCGAAATCCCCCAAGTAAATCATCCGGATTGGTGTGAAAACCCGGTGGACCGGTTTCTCTATCGCCAATACGAGGAGCGTGAACTTCAGCCCGTCGCTGAATTGGATCACCGCAGATGGTTGCGACGGATCTATCTCGATTTGATCGGTCTTCCTCCGACTGCCGAAGAAGTAACGCGATTTATCGAAGATGAAAGCCCCGATGCCAGGGAGAAAATTGTCGACCAACTTCTCGCCCGACCTGAGTATGGGGAACGCTGGGGAAGACATTGGATGGATGTCTGGCGATACAGTGACTGGTATGGATACAAGGCTGAGCTACGAAACAGTGGACGTCATATCTGGCGCTGGCGAGATTGGATTGTTGATTCTCTGAATTCGGGAAAACCGTATTCAGAGATGATGATCGAAATGGTCGCGGGGGATGAATTGCATCCGGGGGATTTGGAAACCGCGCGGGCAACAGGCTTCCTCGTTCGGAATTATTACAAATTCAATCGAAACACCTGGATGGAGAACACGATTGAACACACGAGTAAAGCCTTCCTCGGCGTGACAATGAATTGCGCCCGTTGTCACGATCATATGTACGACCCGATCAGCCAGAAAGAATATTATCACTTCCGGGCGATATTCGAGCCACATCAAGTGCGGATTGATCGATTGGAGACAACTGCGAATACAGAGAAAGATGGTGTCTCACTCGTCTACGATGCCGAACTGGAAGCTCCCACCTATTTGTTCGAACGTGGAAATGAAGACAAACCCGTTAAAGAAAATCCACTCTCTGCTGATCTACCCGGCCTGTTTTCAGAACTGGGGGAATTTGAAGTGGTTCCGGTCAATTTACCAACGGAAGCCTATTATCCCGGTTATCGCCCTGAAATTCGAAAACGGATTTTGGTCGAAGCCAAAGCCGGTTTGAATCACGCCCGACAGAGTTATGAGAAATTTCAAAAAGAGGAAAAGGGAAATCTTCCGGAAGCTTCAGCGACTTTGCATGAGGAAACGCATCTGCAGCGGATTAAAGCCCGCGAATTAAAACTGAACTCTCTCGAAGCGGTCATTCAAGCTGATTTGGCCCATTATGCGGAAAGTCCGGCGACCCAGAACAAACCACTTGAGTTGCTCGCCCAGCAAGCGATTGAAAGTCAACGGGCCGTTACCTTGGCTGAGGCAGAACTGACACTGTTGGAAGCCAGATCAGCGAAGGATGTCGCTGAGCGCGGTGAGCATAAAGATGAGGCGTCTAAAACCAAAGCGATAGAGAAAGAGGCTAAAATAATTGAATCTCGCAAGAAAGAGTTGATTGATCTTCAACAGAAAGCCTTGCCCCAAGATTACACGCGATTAACAGTCACCTATCCAGAAACCAGTAGTGGTCGTCGGCTGGCCTTTGGCCGCTGGCTCGCGGACCGGAAAAATCCCTTAACGGCCCGGGTCGCTGTTAATCATCTTTGGATGCGGCATTTTGGTGAGCCACTCGTTCCGACGACATTTGACTTCGGGTTGAATGGAAAACCGGCTTCTCATCCGGAGCTGCTTGATTGGCTGGCGGTGGAACTGATGGAGCACAATTGGGATCTGAAACATCTCCACCGGTTAATGACAACATCCCACCTGTACCAATTGCAGGCGAGCAGTACTGGACAAACTGAGAATTTGGCGAAGGACAAAGATAACATATCCTTCTGGCGAATGAATCGTCGTCGTTCTGAAGCCGAAGTCGTGCGAGATACCGTGCTCGCAGTTAGCGGCCAGCTCGATCGGGCATTCTATGGTCCAGAACTGGATGCCGATTTGGGAGAAACAACCTATCGTCGTAGCCTCTATTATCGCCATGCACCGGAAAAAATGATGACGTTCATGGAAGTCTTTGATGCGGCGAATACGAACGAATGTTATCGACGGGCGATGACGATTGTTCCGCAGCAGGCGTTGGCTTTAGCAAACAGTCGGTTGTCGATCGAACTTGCTCGTAGATACGCGCGGGAGATTACGGACAGTTCCGAGTCACGTGAAAAATTTGTCGAGGAGTTGTTCCAGAATCTGTTGTCTCGGAAGCCAAATAGCGAAGAACGGCAAGTCTGCTTGCAGTTTCTGGAGACTCAATCCCATCGATTACAGGAAACGGCTAGTCTCAGCAAAATTGATGGTGGGCCCAAACCTGGTATCGAGGCATCCCAGGATCAGGAAATGCGAGCACGGGAAAACCTGGTGCATGTATTGTTCAATCACAACGAATTCGTCTTTATTCCCTAGAGCGGGTCAAAGGGTTCGTCATGTTACATGATTTCAACCTTAGCCATCATCAACAAACCAGCCGACGTTCATTTCTGACGAACGCCGGTTTGGGGCTATCCAGTATCGCGCTGACTTCGATGCTGCATCAGGAAGGAATGCGTTCTGCGGCGGCAGAAACATTGAAAAATAATATTGCGGAGCGTCTCCCTCACTTTGCTCCCAAAGCCAAATCGGTAATCTGGTTTTTCATGATTGGCGGAGCAAGCCACATGGAAACGTTCGATCCCAAACCTGCTCTCACGAAGTATGCCGGGCTTTCAATTAACGAAACTCCCCATAGCCATGTCCTCAACAACCCGGCTTTGGAAGAAAACTTGCGAGTGGTTGTGAAGAACGACGCCAATGGAAAAATCTGGCCGAAGGTTTACCCGCTCCAGGTCGGTTACCAGAAACGGGGAGAGAGTGGCATTGAAGTGAGCGACTGGTGGCCGCATCTATCTGAATCGATCGATGACATCGCCGTTATTCGTTCGATGTGGACCACGGACAATAATCATGGCGCCCAACTTCAGTTTCACACAGGTCGCCACACGCTGGATGGAACATTTCCTACGATTGGTTCCTGGGTCCATTATGGGTTGGGCTCCTTAAATGAAAATCTGCCCCAGTTTGTGGCACTGGGAACACCTTTGGCAGATTGTTGTGGAGGACAACGCGGTCACGGCGCGCATTATCTGGGGCCAGAACATAGTGCAGTGCGTCTCGAAGTTGATCCACATAATCCCCTCCCCTTTGCGACCCCCGCGGCGGATGTCTATCGGGAAGAGCAATCGGCCGAGTTTGATTTACTTAACAAATTAAACCGGGTGGCCGCTAAAGATTATGCGGACGATCCTCTTATCCAGGCTCGCATTAAATCTTATGAACTCGCTTATCGAATGCAGACTGCGATTCCGGATATTATGGATTTCTCCAGTGAGACCGCTGTTACCCAGTCTCAATACGGGTTGGATCAAGAGGTTACGAAAACCTTCGGCGGACAATGTCTGGCTGCCCGGCGTCTGGTGGAACAAGGAACCCGTTTCGTGCAAATCTATCATGGTTACAATGGTGGTGCGGGACGTTGGGATGGGCACGGTAATCTGCAAACTGGACATGCCCAGTTATGCAAAGAAACGGACCAGCCGATGGGAGCCTTGTTAAAAGATCTCAAGCAACGCGGGTTGCTGGAAGAAACATTGGTTGTGTGGGGCACAGAGTTCGGTCGAACACCGGGAGCCCAGAACAGCAACGGTCGTGATCATCATCCATTTGGGTTTTCCGTCTGGATGGCTGGAGGCGGCATCAAGGGAGGCATCGCTCATGGTGCGACGGATGAACTTGGTTTCCATGCGGTTGAAGACCGACATTATGTGACCGACTTACATGCCACGGTGATGCATCAGCTCGGTTTAATTCCCTCGCAACTCTCGGTGCCTGGTCGGGTACGGCTGGAAATGGATCTGGGGCATCCGATTGAGGCGATCATCGCCTAACCTTTATTGCTTGAAGTGTCCGAATAAGTCGAACACCGCTGTTACCACAATTTCCACCAGGGTTGTTCTGCGCCAGTTTGACTTCCAGCGCGAGATTTGAGGACTTTCTTTTCGGGCATCAGCACACAACTCAAGTCGCCTCCGGTACCTCCCGTGGTGTCAGCCAGGATTCGATTATTGGTGATGACCACGTCGCGTACCTGTACATGTCCCGAGACAACAGTAAGCGGACAGTCGGGGGGAGGAGGGTCTTCTACATAGGTTTTCGAGCATAACCATTGCGGGTGATTAAGCGTGAAGTCCCGTTCCGCCAGAATTTGTCGTTGGACCTCGAAGGGGGTATGCGGATCCAGGCCAGCATGTACGAAAAACAATCGCGGGTGTTCAACCGCCCAGGGAAGCATCGCTAAAAACTGTTTGTGTTCCTCGGGCATGACCCGATACAAGTCATCTAAATCGGGAAAGTTTGCTCCATACGATTCAAAAGTCGCGTCGGCATCGTAATAGCTTGTCCAGCGTTCTTCCCAATCACTGTATTCGGACTGAGGAACAATTCGCAGAGAGGTGGCCATCCCGAGGTCATGATTTCCACAAATTGCGGTCGTACGGGGATGTTCTTCACGCAATTGCAGAATTGTCTCTATCACCCCTTTGCTGTCCGGACCACGATCAACAAAATCCCCCAGAAAAACAATCCAGCGACGGTCATAATCAGATAAGGCGCGTAACTGATCGAGAATATTATTCAGCTTATCGAGTTGACCATGTAAATCGCCGATGATGGCAACCGGGCCTTTGATGTTCGTTGCGAAGGGTTCCATCCGGTTTGTTCTGCTGAC
>JAGQQC010000152.1 GCA_020426395.1 Planctomycetaceae bacterium | reverse complement strand
GACGTTCTCTGGAATAAATCGGCATGTGAAACTCCTTTTTTTTTTTTTTCTCACTAGTTTAACTACGTTGCCTCGATGGCGCTAGGGTAAAATGTGATGCGCTCTAGATTCAACTTCCGGGCCAGTTGCCAGATCCGGTCTTCACTATTTGCGGGAGGCCAGTCGTGCTCGCGTACGTAGATCATCCCGGCATGTTTCTCCCCAAATTCTTCGCGCGATTCCCGGCCGGCGCGGTATGGGATCTTTGCGACGGCGAATAAATCGCCTTCGTAAGAGCAATCCGCAAAGACGGGAGCTTGAACAGTCCAGAGGGCCTTGTTCTTCCTTTGTCGAAAAACAACGGAAGTTATTAATCGATTCTCTATCACGACCTCAATGGGAAACCATTCCCGGTGGATGGTAATCCGTTCCTCTTGCGACAGCATTCTTTCAAAGAGCTGTTCCACAACATGGGCTTCATATCGGGTTTTGGCAAACCCTGGTTGGGTGGCCAGATACTCGGGAGAATTCTCTCCGTACTGGTCTCGATAATAATCATAGATCGAAGTGCGGAATTCGTCGTAGAGCGGAGATCGGCTTCCGTTATAGAGTGTGTCCATCGTGCTCAAGCCATTACTCAGCATCCCTCCCAAGTGCGCGTAGGGGCTGATGAGATCCACTTGCAATCCTTCCCGGGCAGCGCGCACGGCGCAAGCGATTCCCCCCGGAGTTCCACCGTAGACGATGAGATCAACCTGGCGGTCTTCTGATTGAGCAAGAATGGGCAATCCACTCAGAATCCAGGTAGCAATTAGAGAGAACAGCAGGTTCCTACTTAGTACCTGAGCGTGCCTGATGAGGTATGCCATACATGCGTCCAATGGGAGGTCAGGGTGAGGTCGGGAAAGTTCCATCTTAACCCTGCTTCCCCTACCACTGTCCAGAGTAGAGGGTAGAGAGAGTAAAGCGTTTTATACGCTCATCCTAGAGTGGGTTGACGAGCATTTTTCCGGGAAAGTACTCCTGGATAGGCGATAAACCCCAAATGGGAATTTCTAAAGAGATGGTTTTCTTTGCATGCGGTTTAATGTACATTTGAGACTAAATCTTGTCCAAGATAGGTGTGGCGGCTTTTGTGCATGCAAAGTTCTTGAAAACGTGGTTTTGAGCCGCCAGAAACCGCGATGTAAAAAATGATACCTAATAGAGCTCTCACAATAAGTTGTGTCGAAAAGAACTGGCGATTTCTATGATTCAGTTTTCTTGTCCTCAATGTGGTCACACGATGAAGGTTCCCCCCGCCGCAGCAGGGAAGCGGGGAAAGTGCAAAAAGTGTGGTGAGGTTATCCAGGTGCCTCGCCAGAATCAGGGGCAATCTGCTGTCGAACAGGATGATTTTGATGAGTTCGATCGGCCACAACGAAAAAGGTCTACATCGCAGCCCAAACGAGACAAAAATCGAAAATCGAGTAAGAAGAAAAAAGGGCAGCCCATTTCTAATATTCTCGGAATCGTCGGCATTGTGATGGGAGTCGGGGCGCTCGCCGTCAGTTGGTTGCCCAGCGTGAGCTTGTTTGTCAGTTTGCCGCTGGGAGCAATCGGATTAATTTTGGCAATCGTGGGCTTGGTCAAAGCGAATTCGGAAAAACGGCCCAGCTATGGAATCCCTATTGGAGCTGGTGCGGTTAACGCAATTGCTCTTGTTGCTGTTCTCGTCATGACCGTGTTCGTTGGTTCCACAGACAAAGGAACGATGGCTTCAAATCAGCCAACTGTGCAGCAAAAACCAACCCCTAAAAAGAAAGAGAGAGAGAACCCAGCCGCAGAAGAAGTCGTAGTAGCTAATGCAGAGAAGACGAGTACCAGCGAAGAAACCACCAGCGCTGAAGCCACTAAGCCCGAAGAAACGACTCCCTCTGAAACGCCCAAGGAAGAAGTTGCAACCAAGGAGGAAGAGGCCAAACCCGATCCGAATGTCTCGACTGTCATGGATGCTCCGTGGGAAGACGCCCGAGAAACTTATGATGGTGAATTCGCCAGAGTCAGTATTACGGGAGCGAAGATGGAAAAAATTGAACAGTGGATTAAGGACAATCAAGTTTTTACCGAAGAACCAATGTTGAGTATTCGTGTCAGTCTGAAAAACAAGCAGCAAAAAGAGCGGATGGAGTTTTCGGGTTGGGGTAAGCGGGGGAATGCGCGTTTACAGGACGAGAATGGAAAAGTCTATAAACCCGAGGTTTTTACTCATCCGCTGCATCCTGTATTTGTACAAGGGCAGGCTTCGAATGAAGATCGACTCAAACCCAATGCGGGGGCCTCTGACCGCCTGGTTTTCAAAGCCCCTGATGCATCGGTAAAGCAGTTACGTTTAGTTTTACCTGCATACAACTTTGGTATCGATGGGGAGGTACACCTCGTCTACGATACGTCGAAGATTGAACAATAGGAAGAACTCGGGGCTGGAGTCTTCTTAAAGATTGCTGCGCCATTTCCAGTCTGGCTTTTGTTGATACTGTAACGTGAGGGATTCCCCCGGAGCCAGTCGGATTGATTGTCCAGCCTGCCATGTTGTATTGAAGATTAATGATTCACCCTCAGTATCGGTGAGGGTCCACGAAGTTATCTGACCAGGCTTGGTGATCATTATTTCGATGGTTGTACTCTCACGGTTCGTAATCGTTTCCCCTGGGAGTGGGATATTCGGTGTCGCGACTGTAAAACCGGCCGACTTCGCGGCAACAACCCGGTTGGTTGGTTTGAGCGCGTTGTTCGTAATCCCGTTGTTAAGACGACTCGTCAGAACCAAGTTTTCCTGGGCAGGAGCCTCCCAAACGAGATCTCGTCCCGGGCTGGTTTGGGCAGAAGTCAATTCTAAAATATTGCCACTGCCGAAAATGCTCGCTCCCGTTGCCTTGGCGATTCCCTGGCTATCCATCGCAGCACGAATTCTGTTGTGGGTGACAAATTCATGATCATCCGCCGTTCCCAGTTGTAAGGAGGTCCGGCTCAGGTGCAGAAAGGGGGCGTCGATCCAGTTATTGGAACAGCGACCTTTGAGCAGCATGGCTGTGTCACAACCCACGATTTCCATTACAGTGAATTTATTATCATTTATTGATCCCGTGGAACCATCAAATAATAGCCCGATTCCTTTCCAATCATGTCTTTGATCCAGTTCGTTGTTGAAGGCTTCTCCGCCGAGCCAGGCTCCACCTCCACCAACCAGCGCGTTGATATGGATCTGAGTGGTTGTGAATACTTGAAACCGGTCTGGACCTTCGGAAGCTGGCTTAATTCGAAATACCGGACCGTCCGAGTTTGAAGAAATTATCCCAAATTTGTAGTTACAACTCATCGCGGAATCGATCGTAATTGCATCTCCATGAGTCGGGCGGTATTGAATGACATATTCTCCACCATCGATCCGAAAATCTTGCATCCAGGGAATTCGTAAAGTCTCATCCAGAAAATAGACGACGCCTTGATTTTCACCATGAGTCAAATTTCCTCCGACGATATACACGTCTTGAGTTGTTCGTTTGGCCAAATCAAATGCTTCCTGTAACCCGGATGTATTTGTTCCCGGTGTGTTGGGGCCGAAATCACCCCCATCTTGTGGTCCTTGTGGTGTGACAACAATGAATCCCAGCTGGTGTTGTCGTTCAATAAGTGTGTTCTGACTGGAGAGTGTTGTTTCCTCCGCAGATAAGGTGACACTTCCGACGGAGATCCCTCTCAAAGAAAAGAACGTAATCAAAAAGAGTATTTTCATTGAGCGGGAACACCAATGCGAAAAACAAAAGTAAGTCATGATGCTTCTCTGGAAAAGTAGGTGTTTATGGACAGGGAGGATGCTGCTCTTCAGGTGAAATCATTATTTCGACGTTTCGCTGTCGATTCGGTATAGGTGTTCGTCAGTGCGCAGAAAGAATGAATCTCCGGCGATAGCGGGGCTGGCCATCATTGTTTCGTTATTCAGTTTATTTTCGGCCAGAAGCTCAAACTTACGCGCAGGTTTGATGACTGTCGCAGCCCCTTCTTCATTGAAGAAATAAATCCGGTTATTGGCAAAGACTGGAGAGGAGGAGTAGTTTCCATCCAGGCGATGTTTCCAGATCAACTCTCCCGAGGTTGCCTCCAAACAGGAAAGAATTCCTTTGCGGTCAACAAAAAAGAGCAAGTCATCCACGAGTAGAGGAGAAGAGCGGGCGGGAACACCTTTTTTGAATTTCCATTCAATGTGACTTTCAGTGACATCCCCCGTCCCGTCGGGACGAATTGCCCACAATTCTGGATGATCGTGATCCATCACTACAAAGACCAGATCGTGTCCGAAAACCGGTCGCGGGGCGATTGACCATCCCCGATGTAGAACTTTCCATAACTCTTTACCGGTAGCTGGATCGTAAGAGATAATCGCTTGACCTCCGGGACTGACTAGTTGCTGTCCTGTTTCTGTCGAGATCAGAATCGGCATGCTGTACGCTTTACGTTTGTGGACGGGGACTTTGCTGAAATCGACCGAGCGGTCTGTCTTCCAGACCGTATCTCCCGTGAACTTATCAAGGGCAATCACATATTGAACGTCGCGACCATCGACATTCACGATGAAGAGATCTCCCACAATCATCGGAGAACTGTTCGGCCCCGCTTCATGTTCGCATTTGAGGTCGCGCCGTTTCCAGAGGAGAGATCCTGAGGACGTATCAATGCAGGCGGTTCCATACGTGCCGAAGTGAACATACACGCGTCCTTCCTCAATGACGGAGGTTGGAGAAGCGTAAGTATTCTCCGCCGGAACAGGTTCAGGTTCTTCAACCTCGAAGATCGGTAAATCATGAATGATCTTGCCTGTTTTTCGATCGACGCAAATCGCGAACAACTGATGTCCATCTGAGGTTGCGCTCGTCACCCAGATCTGGTCTCCCCAGATCACAGGAGATGACCAGCCACGATCATGGATCGGAATTATCCAAGCAACATTTTTGCTCTCACTCCAGGTGAGGGGAGGCAAGCTTCCCACCGCAACCCCATTTCCCTCAGGGCCACGAAATTCCTTCCAGTGCTCAGCCCCCCACGTCGTCTCCGCAAAAATTCCGATCACTAATAGCAATAACAGTATTCGCATGAACTCTGCCCGTTTGTAAAAATCAGGGTTTGAAGAGGTGTGTGTCACGTATAAACAACTGTGCTACCAGTGTAACCTCGATCCTGCCCTAAAAAAAGAAACCTCTTCACCAACCCAAGTCCGGGTCAGAGAAGAGGTTACCAAGAGCCGCCGATGAGAGTCGAACTCACGACCTACGCATTACGAGTGAAAACAAAGTCCACTACCTAGCATTCAGTCCCACACCATACCCACAAAGCAAAGGATTTTCAGGTCATCGACCTATTGCGGGTCTGGTGGTAGAATGCTGTTGATCTGGTGTCTCGGTGCGGGTTTTAGTGGGAATTTAGGTGGGACTTTTTTTCAACGATCTATTGAGCGGGATAGGGTAGCTCCTGAACGCCGATTTCCCTAAGTCGGTTTCCCGCTTCATTTCTTCTTAGGGGCGACTGTAGGGAGTTGAATCATGCCAGAGGAAAACTTGCTCATTGAACTGAGTGGGGCGGTCAATGCCTTCGTGAATCGGAGTATTCAAGAGCGAAATAGCCTTTTCTATGCGGTCGAGCAAGACTTGGAGGACGAGACGCTACAGAGGAATCTCGACTATTTCTACGGTAGAAGTGCTCACCCCATTAGCCCCAAAGCTAAACGGTTGCTCGACGAAGCAGACCAAGCCGCAAGGGAAGGGAGAATTGCTGAGGCGAAAACCAAAAACGCCGAAGCGAACCGAGAGGTTACCGATAACGATGGTTGGGATGGCTGGACACCAGTCGGTCAAACCTTAACGCTACTCCATGAATTTCAGCCTCGGGGTAAGTGGGGGGAGTGCCTTCGTCTCTTCATGGAAGCCAACGCAGCAGCGATGAGGACATTCGCGGCTGAGTCCCTTTTGAAGGTTCTACGGGACCTGATAAACATACACCAGAAATGTTGTGACGAGGCGGAGACAGCATTCCACGAATCGCGGGTGATGAAACTGGACTTAATCCACGCTCACGTATCAGCTGTTACCGAGGTCATGTTTCTTGTCGGTGGAATCGGCGGTGAGACCCCGCAGAAACCAGTAGCTCCGACCAGCCGGGGAGAAAAAACGAGAGACAAAATCAGGAAGATAGAAACACGAATTCCACATATCATGGACGATGATTCTAAAGCAGAGACTATTAAGGGAATGCGAGCATTGGTACTTGCTTACGCCGATCACAAAGGTGGGAGGTTTTCGGAGAGAAAAGTGCTACTAGAGTGTCTCCAGGATGATCCAGAACCTGCGAAAGCGTATGAGCGAGTCAGAAAAGCTATCGATCGAGAGATAGACGAAACCTTATAAAATCTTGCAAAAAATTCCCGTTGTCCCCGCTTGTTTTTCAGGGACAAGGTCAGGGACAAAGCCCTTTAAGCCGCCTTTTCAGGCGGTTTTTTTTGTGTACTCTTCACACATCGAACAGCGGGAAAGTAACCCGCGAATCCATTCTAAATCATGTGTGAGGTGATCGACGATGACGACTCAACAGGCTATCCCGGAGCCGATTCAACCGGGAGTGCTTTACACGCTAGCAGACTTCCTGCGGCTTGTGGGCTGGAAACGATACGCGATGCGAACCGCGAGAGAGAACGGGCTGAAAGTCCGTCGGGCAGGTGGACGGGCTTACGTCCACTCAGATGATTTCTTCGCCTACCTGGAAAAGCTTGACCAGGAGGGCAACTGATGACACGCGCAAAAAAAGAGCCCAAACCAGCGGCAACTGGCGAGGGCTCTGATGTTCCTAATGATCACTCTAAGACCGGGAAGGAAACTCGTTTAATGATACCGAAGCGGAAAACAAAACGCGAGATCAGTTTTGAACTGGTCAACAAAATCAGCTTGAATGCTCATCGCACTGAAGTTGCTCGAATTGTGGCAGACCATCTTGAGGGGATTGGCAGTGTCGGATGGTATGCATTACCGGTTGGAATCAGGCGGGCAGTAGTTGATGAATATCAACGGGCAGTCTGGAGAATGCATGACAGTGTCAGAAAACTTACTGCACGTCTACGTGACGCAATCAACGGGCGAGAAGGTGAAGAAGCTCGAATTGAGGCACAGGAACTCATCAAAGTCGCGAAGGAGGAACGGGACAGGCTGGATGAGTCACTCGCTAAGCTGAAAGGGACCGAGTGCGTTCAATCTAACGAGACGACTGACGAGATGGTCGACCGGGTGATGGGCGAATTGAGGGAACGAGAGAGAAAACTTGAAAGAATTCTCGGTTCACCTGTTCCAAACACGACAGAAGAGACTCGCAAGGCGTTTGCTTTTCTGGTCGAGGAACATCGACGAACAACGGAAGTCGTTTCCCTGTCGGCCAAGGTACTCAATCCCGAGAGAACGCCACAGGATGACCGGGCATACTTAGCATTGATGACGCTCGCCAGGAAGATCGAACGCAAGGTCATGGAATTCCTTGCAGTGCGTCCCCTTGCCGAACTTGTCGGTGGAGAGATTGAGGCATACCCCTTTGCCGGGCCGAATATTCGCACGCGTTCGGAGGTGGCTTAATGCATGGAACTCAACAACCGCCACCCGATTTCATGGAGGCGAAAATACCACCGAACGCGATGGAAGCGGAGAAGGCGTTACTAGGATCGATCTTGATCAGTCCGAAATTGCTCGATGAGGTTTCCCATCTGCTCAGTAGTCGAGATTTCTACAACAGCCGAGGTCAGACTCTTTACGGGCTCTTCCTGGAACTGCATAACCAGGGAACGCCAATTGATACCGTCTCAGTTGCTCAGGAAGCAGACCGTCTCGGTCTACTCGATGAGATAGGCGGGCCGGTTGTTCTGGTCGAACTGATGGGATCCTCTCCTAATACGCGGAATGTCGTTTACTACGCCAAGGAGATTCGGGAAGCTTCCCGCAAGCGGGCCGCTCTGGAAATGTTCCGGGGCGGCTTGAAACGATTGCATGAACCACAGGCGGACGTGGACGAGGTACTTGGGGAAGTTGTCGACTTCACCAATCAACTCGATTCAGACGCTGACTGGCCATATCACATCGACTCTATCGAACTGAATCGGTCAACCGATGATCTGGAATATCTCATTGACGGAATGCTTGTAGCGGGGCAACCGTGCATTCTGGCAGGTGGTAAGAAGTGCCTGAAAACGAATCTGATGATCGATATGGCATTGTCGATTTCCTCGGGCACCAGTTTCCTGGGCAGGTTTCCTGTTAA
The DNA here is from genome assembly GCA_020426395.1 of Planctomycetaceae bacterium. GTDB lineage: Bacteria > Planctomycetota > Planctomycetia > Planctomycetales > Planctomycetaceae > Polystyrenella. Next base: position 1,303 of record JAGQQC010000152.1, on the reverse strand, counting down.
GCAATGGGTGCGAGTCGGGTTGATGTCCGGTGAATCGGGGCCAGCCACGATCAAGGAAACGGCGAAGCGAATTGCGATGAACAAGTATCGTGACCTGGAATCGTTCACTGATATTCGATGGTCGTTTGATCTACCTAAATTCGGTGAGGCTAAGCAGGAGAGGCAACTGCAACGGTTTATCGAGCGAAACGATCTGCGGGTACTGATGATCGACCCTGCCTATCTCTGCCTACCTATTGGCAATGATGCAGGTAACCTGTTTGTCGTGGGGGAAACCCTGAAGCAAATCGGAGAAATCGGACAGCGAACAGAATGCACAATCATTCTAGCCCACCACACAACGAAAAGTTCAGGCCGTGAATTCGCAATGCCGGAGCTGGCGGATATTGCTTGGAGCGGGTTTCAGGAATTCGCTCGCCAGTGGTTTCTGATCGGTCGCCGGAAGAAATACGACCCGGAACAGGGCGGACACCATGAACTCTGGCTCAATGTCGGTGGCAGTGCCGGCCATTCCTGCGGGTGGGCTCTCAACATCGATGAGGGAACGCGTGACGATGCCGGCGGGCGTCGATGGGATGTTGAGATCCTGAGCCCTTCCGAAGCCGTGAGGGATCAAGTGAATGAACAGCAAGAGCAAAAGCAGAAGGCAACCGAGATCGAGTTAGAGAACAGGATCGATAAGGTACTGGAACTGTTCCAGGAACACCCTGACGGGCTGACTACTTCAAAGGCCAAGGCAAAGCTCGCCTGGAATCACCACAAGGTGAAAAGCTGTATCGACATTCTGATTGAACGTGGCGAACTGGAACAGGTCCCAATATCCACCGAAGTCGTCACGAAAATCGAGGACGGCAAATCAAAAAAATCGGTTCGGACTTACCCCGGTTACAGGGTGCCAATCCTAAACGGTACAAACGGTTCCGAACTAGTACAAACTAATGAAGACCATTTGGGGCCACCATTAGTCCCCACCCCCCCTATAGGGGGGGGGACTGATTGTGGTGGTGGTCTGCCATTTAATGATGCTGTCTCCGGGAAGGATTTTGAGACAAACGGGACAGGTACGCTCTCGGGCGAAAAAAAGGAGGCTGGACCGTATGAATGATTCATCCTCTCAGAAGAAAACCGAAGCGACGATCTGCCCGAACTGCAAACGGGGCCAGGTGGAACATCTTCAAGACGATCAGTACCGATGCAGCTACCGACTCTGCAAGCGGTTACTCAGATGGAACGGTACTGGATTCGAGGACTACTTGAACTGGCGAACGGCTGGAAGGAAACAAGCCAGGCGGAAAGGCCGGTT
>JAGQQC010000151.1:5041-9618 GCA_020426395.1 Planctomycetaceae bacterium | reverse complement strand
TTGCCGGTGACAAGGTCCTTTTGACCGTCTCCATTGATGTCGTAGAACTCAAGGGCGTGCGTCTGGGAGAACGATTCATCGATCAGATGATACTCGAACTTGTCGTTGTTCTCCGCTCCCAAATTTTCAAACCACCAGACACCGAAGGAATGAGCGCAACTCATTACGATATCCTGGTCGCCGTCGAGGTCGAAGTCTTGTACATACAGGTTAGCGGCGGGAAGCGGATTTTCATCGCCTGGTTTGCCTAACGTGTAGGGATGGAAAACCCATTCCGTCGAACCGGCGGCGGGGTGTTCGTACCAACCGTGAGGAATCAACAGGTCCGTCAATCCGTCCATGTTCAAATCACCATAACCATTCCCATGATAAAACCGGTGAGAACCATTCTTCCCGGGATCGCCAGGGCGGCTGACTGGGGTAAAGGTCCATTTCTCGTTCGCTTTTTCTTTGGAAGGAATCTCCAGAAAACCATATTGAGATTCCGGTTGAGAACCAATGATAATTTCCGGAATTCCATCGCCGGTGATATCTTCAAAGTCGGGTGACTCATTACAACCGCTGTGCCAGATTTCATGCTTGGCCCAATGTCCTTCTTTGTTCTGTGGATTTTCGTACCAGTAGAATTCCTTACCTGGAAAACCGACGAGAATGTAATCTTCCCAACCATCCTGATTCACATCGTAAGCGAAGTCGGCGAAACTTTCCGAGTAACCAACGCCGGCGACAAACTCACCCGGGGTGGTGATCTCGTGCATCGTCCAATGCGGTGCTTCGTACCAGACTTCCCCTGCAAGAACATCCAATTGACCATCCCGGTTGACGTCCGCCGTGGTCACTCCTTCGGAGCGGAATGCGGAATCGAGCTCTACCCGTTTCCAGCTAACTTCTTCCGCCAACAGACTTGTGCCAAGCCCCAGAACCAACAGGCTGGTCATCAACATTCTCATCATCAGATTTCCTTTGTTGTATTGAGCGATCAAACTTATGTATTGAGTGAGTCAACCGGGTGCCCCTGCTGGCTTGCCCAGCAGAGAAGTGAGTCATTTCATTTTGTCGACTCATTATTGTCGACTGAATAATCGAGCTATCAAGTGTACCATGCCCGCGCGAGACGATGCCAGTATGCACCCTCGATTTTCGAGCGAAGGGCCCATTCACAACCGGCACCAGCCCACTCCCTCGTGGTCAGGGGCGATACGTTCCGGGTGAAAAATTTCCGCGAGAATCTCGATAGAATCGATCAACCGTGGCCCGGGGCGATTGAAATACTGGCTCCCATCAACCACATAAACCTGTCCCGCCTGCACGGCCCGCAACTCGCTCCAATGATCACTCTCCAGGAGCACACCCGCCTCCTCGGTAGAACGTTTCAAATCGAAACCACACGGCATAAGCACAATGACTTCTGGGTCCGCTTCGATGATGGCCTCCCATTTCATCCAGGGAGAATGTGCACCGGCTTCACTCAAGAGATTGACTCCTCCAGCAAGTTCGACCAGTTCCGGCACCCAATTCCCGGCTGCCATCAAGGGCTCAAACCATTCAATGCAGGCGACTCGCCGTCGAGGTGATTGAGCCCCAATCTGTTCGGTAATCCGACTGAGACATCCGTGCGCTGCCTCAATCCAGAATTCTGCTGCTTCTTCGGCACGCAACACCTGGGCGACATCGCGCATCTGTTTCCATAAATCAGCCAAGCGATAAACCTCAACCGAGATAAGTTCCACTCCCTTCGAGAGCAGGGGAGCCAGTTCACAGGCGACTTCATCGTAGCATATTGCACAGACTTCGCACTGAGCCTGAGTGATGACCACGTCGGGCTGCAGTTCTTTGATCAACTCGAAATCGACTTGAAAAAGCGAACTCCCCTCCGACAAGAGCTGATTGACTTCCTGATTAATCACGCCACTTGTCTGTTCTGTCACTAATCGAGAGCGTGTGCAGACGGGATGCTTGCAAATCTCTGCTGGATAATCACATTCATGCGAGCGTCCCACCAATTGAGCACCACAACCAAGGGCGACCACCATCTCCGTCGCGGCAGGGAGAAGGGAGACAATCCGTTTCATGAAATCGCTCTTGCCAGAAAGTGAAGGAACACAAAAAAAGCTCTCTGAATCATACCGACTCAGAGAGCTTTCGTCTTATGCAGTGTTATTCATTTTCAAAACCGGTTGCGACTGTTATGGACCTCGCAAACGTTGAGTTCACGAGTCTCACCAGAGGTTTTGAAAATCCATGAAGAAATGGGCAGAGGGGGAATCGAACCCCCGACACCAGGATTTTCAGTCCTGTGCTCTACCAACTGAGCTATCTGCCCGAATGGCTTATCCGTCGTTGGAATGGACTCAAGTTGTTGTTTTCCAAGAACTTGCAGACCGCACTCCCACAGCGGAGAAGAAGCAATATACGCGATCAGTCAACCTCCTGCAAGCGAAAGCGCGCTCCCATTTCCAAAGGAATCGAATTCCAAAGTCAGGATTTGACGATCTTGACGAACAGCTCTAACTGAAGACCAGATCAGGAGTTAATTCTCCTCCTCCTTCAACCATCCGTACGATGGAGCCAGTCAATCAGATCGGAGAAGATCGCGTCCCGATTTGGTTCGAATTCGAGCGTGTGCGCGGCCTCGTCATAGACCCGCATCTCATTCTTCAAGTTCGGAAAGGTGCGGAACAGTTCTTCTGTCTCTCGATTATTGATAATCCGATCCTGCCCGGCGAGGAATAGGATATTCGGCATGGTGAGTTTTCTCGCCATCTCGGGCTGACGCGTCTCATGATCCAAATCCCGGTTCGCGATCAAGAAGCCGGAGGTCACTTCTTCGAGCATCAAAGGATCTTGCCGGATGAAAAGTCGTGCGCCGGGTTCATTCGTGAACAGAGCAGGTTCCCCCAGTGGAATCGGCACTTTTTTGTCCAGCACCTCAAACCACTCCGCCAGCTTCAGTTTCCATAATTGAAAACGGCTGGGACGCACAAATGCCCGCAATCCGGGGTAGAGCAGGATCAATCTGTTAAAGAGTGATGAAAACCGACTCGCAGTCACTGCTGCCAGTTTCCCTCCCCAACTTAAACCAAGTAAAGTCATGGGCAAATCGGAATGCTGATGTTGCCCCCACCGGGCAAACTGCGCGACATCGTTCACCAGACGCTCCGCATGTCGTGCATCCCCGCGTGCCCGGAAATTCATTCCGGAACCCCGCCGATCCAGAAAATAAAGATGATACCCCGCTTCCGCCAACCGCTGGCTGGAATAGCCATACCAACCGGAGTGACTCTGAATCCCATGCAGTGCAATGATGATTCCTCGCTCCGCGCCGGTGGCAGGATAATATCGATAGTGGTGACGATAACCATCGGAAGTTGTAAAACGTCCGGTTTGGCAAGCGTCGAGATAGTCGTCAGGAGACTTCATGGGTAAACGAGGTATTTCAGTATGCGACGAGACAAATTCGGCAGAGCCTGCGGAAATCAGATTCCCTGGCCAAAAGCCCTAGGATTGTTCTCGAAATTAGTCTAAAAACAACCTTGATGCAATAAACATTGTCAGCAGAAGCAGTTCGATCTCCTCCGCTCGTGTAGCTGGGAGCGAGTGGTTATAGAGAAAGCAGGAAGATGAATCTTACTGATAACGATCTCGTCTTTGTCACCGGAGCCACAGGGCTGGTGGGAAGTCATGTGGTGGAAGAATGCCGGGCACGCAATGTCCCTGTAAGAGTACTCGCCCGTGAAAGTTCCGCCGCCGACTTCCTCAAGGACTGGAATGTCGACATCGTCACCGGTGACCTGACTAACGCCGAATCACTCCAGAAAGGGGTCGAGGGCGCAACGGTCGTTATCCATTGCGCCGCCAAGGTAGGGGACTGGGGACCGGTTGAAGATTATCGCAAAGTCAATGTCGATGGCCTGGAAACATTACTGCAAGCCGCCGAGAACAATGGTGTGCTGAAAAAGTTCATCCACATCAGCTCACTTGGTGTCTATCAGGCGCGCGATCATCAAGGAACGGACGAATCGGAACCCCCGAATAAAGAAGGAATCGACGGTTACACGTTGACGAAAGTCGAATCGGAACTGAAAGTGCTCGACCACGTTCAAGAAAAACATCTTCCCGCCGTCGTGGTGCGTCCCGGTTTCGTATATGGTCCACGCGATCGAACCGTGTTACCTCGGATCTTCGAGAAATTGAAATCGAAGCAATTCGCTTTTCTCGGTTCCGGTGAAAAGCTGATGAACAACGTCTTCGTCGGCAATCTCGTACAGGCAATTTTCAAAGCGATTGAAAACGATGACGTGATCGGCGAGAAGTTCAACGTGACCGATGGCCGACTCGTCAGCAAAAAAGAGTTCATCAACACCATCGCCGAACGGGGAGGTTACCCCGAACCGAAAAAACATGTCCCACTCGGTGTCGCCAAGTTCCTCGCGAACGTTCTGGAGAAACTATACCGGGCGCTCGGCAAAACTGAAGCCCCAATCCTCTCGAACGCCCGCATCAAATTCCTCGGTTTGAACCTCGACTACAGCATCGAGAAAGCCAAACGGGAACTGGGTTACGCCCCCCAAATCGAC
>JAGQQC010000151.1:0-5031 GCA_020426395.1 Planctomycetaceae bacterium | reverse complement strand
GGAAGGGATGAAACAGACGATGGACTGGTTCAAGGAGCAGGGGCTAACGTAGACCAACAAGAAGAGAGCACTCAACATCTCTTCTGTATTGAAAATTTATTTTGAACTACGAAGGCACAAAGGCACCAAGATTAAACGGTCAATCAGGAATCTTGTGGCTTGAATTGGATCATAATCATTAACAACCTGCTGACCTTTTGTGACTTTGTGTCTTCGTGTTTAACAAAAAAGGCCGTAAGTCTGACAGGAACGATTGACCATTTGACAGCGATAGAATCTCGCCCCCCATATACTCCATGCGTATCCAGAAATTAACCGCCTATCACGTTTGCATCCCGCTGAAGAAAGAAATTCGGCATGCATCGTATGCGCGGAGGTATAACGACACGATCCTGGTTCGATGCAAACTCGAAGATGGACCGACAGGCTGGGGAGAAGGCTTACCCCGCCATTATGTGACAGGCGAAACCATCGAGTCGGCCTGGCAGCAGTGGCCCATCAGTTCCCTGAAGGAACAACTCGGTCAGGAATGGTCGAACTGGGCGACGTTGTTTGATCTGCTTCGCAAGTTCGAGTTAAAAACCCCTGAAGTAATCCAACCTCCTGCCCACAGCGATCGCGATTGTTTCGGGAACTCTCTCCGCTGTGCGATTGAGATCGCCATTCTCGACGCCGCCTGTCAGAACTGGAATGTCCCCCTTTCCGAAGTCACCACTCAGTTTGAGCCCGCCGCCTCAATTCGTCAAAAACGCGATGAAGTCCATTACGGTGTGGCGATCACATCGATGTCGCGCTGGAAGCAAGTGCTGAATTCCATTCTCTATAAGCTCTTCGGTTTCCAGCATGTGAAGGTAAAAGTGGGGACTGAGAGGATAAACGATACCGAACTACTGCGCCGGATCCGGTTCTGGATGGGTCCGGATATCGATTTGCGAATCGATGCCAACGAAGCCTGGAACCGTGAGACGCTGTTACTGAAGGCGGCACATCTATCGCAATTCAACCTCAGTTCGGTAGAGCAACCATTACCACACACAGCCATCGCGGATCTGGCTGGCCTGACTAAAGAATGCCCGTTGCCGATCATGCTGGACGAATCTCTCTGCAGCCTCTCTGATGCCCGTCAGGCCGTCCGTGAGCAGCTTTGCCAGCTCTTCAACATTCGCCTCTCCAAATGTGGCGGTTTTCTGAATTGCTTAGAGATCGCCGCGATTGCAAATGAAGCTGGCTTGGAATACCAACTCGGGTGCATGGTGGGAGAAACAGGGATTCTCTCCGCTGCCGGTCGACACTTCGCGTGTTCAGTCGCCAATATCAAACACCTCGAAGGAAGTTACGACCGGTTTCTGGTGAAAGAAAACCTCCTCCACAAAGATATCACCTTCGGTTGGGGGGGCAAGGCGCCTGCTTTAACTGGCCCCGGACTGGGTATCGACATCGACACGGCAGCTATCGACCAACTCAAGCAACAGGAACAAGATTGGACTTGAGTGCGGCGCACATTTCCACTCAAATCTGCAAACAAACACCCTCATCCTTCTCAGGACCTGAATTGATGCAGCTCTCGATTTGTGATGTTACTCTCTGGGGCCTAAGGCGAATCAGACCTTCAGGGATAACTCCCACCACACTCACCCAAATCGCCTCCGCGATTGATTCGCTCCGGGTTGATCGAATCCTGATTCCTGACCGGTTCCTCAGTGAAATTCCCGAAATTTCTTCAGCCATCGATCATGCGGAAATCGTCATTGCTGTGACTGACCCCACTTCTCTCGAAGAACAGTTAGCCTCGTCTGGATTAAATGAATACTCACTTCGATTCTTACACCATGAAGAGTTTCCATCACTCGCAGGAATGCACAAATTTGCAACAGAGGATTGCCGGCGAACAGAATGCGAAATCGACTTTCAGTCAGTCACTTCACCCACACAACTCGAAGACTTGATCGTACAAGGCATCGATTGCCTGATTCTAGTGGATCGCTCGGGAGGACTATTACCCCATCAATTGAGATCAATTCTGGAACCTGCGGTGAAGTCCTCGACCAAAACGAACATCGGTTGCCGATTTCGTCATGACATGGGAGTTTCCGTCGCGAATAGTCTCACCGCCATTGAAAATGGCATTACTCATCTCGACTGCTCGATCCTCGGGATCGGCCCCTATGCGGGTTACACCCCACTGGAAGAAATCGCCACGACGATCCGTATTCACTCTGAATCGTATGGATGTACGACTCGCATCGAAACCGAAAAACTGCTGGAAGTGAATCAACTTGTCTCGGAACTTCTGGAGCTCCCCATCTGCCCGAATAAACCGGTCTCTGGAGAAAACATCTTTGCCACGGAGGCAGGCATTCATCAGGACGGTCTTCTGAAAAATCCGGACACTTATCTACCCTATCGACCGGAACTCGTCGGGGCCAAGGGAATTCAATTGGTCATCGGGCGCCACAGTGGTAAACGGGCCGTGGCTCATCGTCTGGAAGAATTGGGCCATGTTCCACAAGAGACGCAAGTTCTGCAGGTTCTGGAACTCATCAAAAAGTTACCCAAAGGGGAAAAAGTCACCGATCAGAAACTGTCGGAACTTTTCGCGCAAACTTAAGCCATCCCCCACCAACAATCCAACAAAAAACCCACGCTTTGATCCAAGCGTGGGTTCTTTTATGGGTTCGTAATTCAGAGATCAACTTATTCCAGCACCGTTCGCCAGGGGAAGCTATCCAGACGAGTGATGGGAGCCTGTTGTCCCTGCAAGTTTTGATTGTTGTTGTACTGCAACATGTAGGCATTGACCTGGCCAGTGGATAGTTCACCGATATAGACAATGCCGTCACCAATCTGCCCCCGACCGACGTTGTTCAAATTCGATCTGCCTGTGGCCATAGTGAAGGAGGGCAACACATTCGAGTCGAGCCCATTAAGATTAAAATCACCAGCCACGTTGTAAGAATAGAAGTTGGTGAATCGACCGTTGCGTGGGTTCATCCAGGCTCCACGTAATTGACCTGAGACCAGATCAAGAATGAACACGGCTTCTGAGGAACCATCTACCGGACAAGTAGCCATGATAAATTTCTCAGCCCGGTCCACCGTGCTCGCTTTGGTCTGTTGGGTAGGAAAGGTATAGGAAACGGCAAAACCCGCGAGCATTCCCAAAACCAATACAGTGACTAATGTTGTTTTCTGTTTCATCTTCTTTCCCCTGGATAAACTTAAAACTTCCCATCCTGTTCTCAGAGGCTATAGGAGGGTCAGTTATTGAGTTACTTGAAATTGATCCTGAAACCGCTTGATAGGCCATATTACTTGTGATGCTTCAAGTTGAAGCACAACCACAACCGAATTTTAGGAGTTGTCTAGCTCATTATAATAACAGTTTTGTTTCAAAACTGCCTAGACTGATATCCAACACAACCTAAAGCTTTCCTCTGCTGAAACGAAGCCGAATCGAGGAAGATCTCGCCTCCTATCTCCTCTCAAGCAAAGCGTTTAGCACTCAGAAAATCGATTGAGAGGTTGGTTTTCCCACTGCTGATCAAATCCGCGAACACTTCACCGATTACTGAAGTGAATTTGAAACCGTGCCCGGAAAAGCCCGCGCCGAAGTACAGGCCGGGATGATCGGGATGTTCATCAATCAAGAAATGATGATCCGGGGTCATAGTATACATGCAAACGGCCTGACGAACGGATTGAGGAGACAATTCCGGAAGGCAGTTCGTAACGAAGTTACTCACAGAAGTGCCATCCCCTTCAAGTTCCTCGCGTACGAGAGTCTCCGGGTGGGAAATATCATTTCCTCCCGTATGTTCCGCCAGCTTCAGCGTCTGGCCATCCAGCGACGGGAAACCATAGAACAGTCCGTATGGCATCTCGAAGAAGAAACAACCCGCCCCCCCAGCCAGGTTGTAACTGGCGGATTGAACGGGATGCCAACAGAGAACTTTACGTCGTACCTGTAAAGGTACATTGATCCCCTGAAGAAGATCACTCGCCCAGGCTCCCGCCGTGATCAATAACTTACGGGCGATAAATTCTTCCTGGTCAGTCGTGACAAGAAACTGGTTCTGTTCTGGCTGCCAGGAACGCACCGCGCTTTCAAATTTCAAAGTAGCACCCGCTTCTTGAGCTTCATCGAGATGTGCCCGCACAGTTTCTTCCACGCGCAGAAATCCGGCAACAGGTTCGAAGACCACTGAATGATCTTCCGGCATCTTGTATCCTGGAAACCGATCCGCATACTCGGAAGCGTCGACTGTTTCCAGAGGTATCTGATGTAACTTTCGAGCCAGATTTGCTCCCTGGATCGTCTCTCCGTCCGGGGGACCACTCAGGAACAATCCACATTGTTCAAACAGTTTTTTGCCGGAAGTTTGTTCGAGTTCTTCAAACAATTCATATCCCCGTAAGAGCAGGGGGACATAATTGGGATGCTCAAAGTAGGCTTGCCGAATAATACGCGTTTCACCATGTGAACTGCCCAATTGATGGGCGGGCGTGAACTGCTCCAAACCAAGCACCTTCAACCCGCGTCGAGCAAGATGATAAAGTGCCGCACTCCCAAATCCTCCTGTACCGATCACTATGCAATCGAATATCGGACGTGGCATCGAGCGTACTCCCAGGAACGAGGGGACATAAAAAAAGACCGACCGCGTTTATCAGCGATCAGTCTTTTTTATAATCGATCAAGTGGAGAAGCTCTACTTCACCGCATGTACTTGCATCATGTTCTGGCCCGGTTCGGTCCATTGAGTGGAACCAAGCACGATGACACGGTCACCCGATTTCAGCAAGTTGTGTTCAGTACTCCAATCCAGCACATATTGCAGCAGACGTTCGGGAGTTTTACTGACCACTTGGGTGTAAATCGGAATGACCCCCCAGTAGAGGCACATTTTCTGAGCCGTCTCACGAGAGTCCGTCAACGCGACAATAGGCACCTGGCTTCGCAGCTTGGAGAGCGCCATCGCGGTACGTCCCGAGTGAGTCGCCACAGCAATCATATTCACGTTCAGTTTCTCA
>JAGQQC010000150.1 GCA_020426395.1 Planctomycetaceae bacterium | reverse complement strand
ATGCCTGAACGAACTCCTCTGAATCCCGTGATTCATGGCAAGTTTACCAGAGATGGAATCACGATTGAAAAAGTTTACTTCGAAAGTTTACCCGGGCATTACGTGACGGGATTACTTTTTCGACCGGCTGAAGGAGAAGGAAAACGTCCGGGAGTGCTTTCACCGCATGGACATGGTGGTCGTCTGCACGAATACTCCGTCAAACAGGTTCGTGAGATGATCACACGCGGACAGGAACGGTTTGAGGGATCTGGCCGGTTTCCCAAAATTGCTCGTTGCGTTCAACTGGCTCGCATGGGATGCGTGGTCTTCATTTACGATATGCTGGGATATGCCGATAGCGTTCAAATTCCATTTGATGTAGCTCATCGTTACGCAGAACCTCGCCCCGAACTGGAAAACCCGGAACGCTGGGGCCTCTACACGACCCAGGCGGAACTTCGTTTACAAAGCATCATGGGGGTTCAAAGTTGGAACTCAATCCGGGCACTCGATTTTCTTGAATCGTTGCCAGATGTGGATCCAACCCGCTTGGCTGTAACCGGCGGTAGTGGAGGGGGGACACAGACCATTCTGTTGTGTGCCACGGACGATCGTCCGATCGCCGCTTTCCCTCAGGGGATGGTCTCCACTTCAATGCAGGGAGGTTGTACATGTGAAAACTGCAGCCTGCTCCGTATCGGAACGGGGAATGTCGAATTGGCAGGTCTCTTCGCCCCCAAGCCCCAGGCGATGACGGCGGCTAACGACTGGACAAAAGCGATGATGGAAGATGGCTACCCCGAACTTCAAAAGTTATACGGGATGCTCGGCAAAACGGAGGACGTTTTCTGTAATGCGTTTCCTAATTACCCGCATAACTACAATTATGTCACCCGGGCGATTATGTATTCCTGGTTTAATAAATACTTAAATCTGGGATTGGCAGAGCCCATTGTCGAAGAAGATTATGAGATTCTTACACCGGAAGAACATGCCGTCTGGAATGAAGAACATCCTGCTCCCGAGGGAGGTGTTGAATACGAAGTTGCCCTCACTCGCCAGCTTGCAGATCGCGATGCCGCATTAATTGCAAAGCTTGAACCCACTGATGCGAATTCCTTAAATGAATATCGCCGGGTCGTGGGCGGAGCTTTGGAAACAATCATTAGTCGTGGACTTCCTCGTGCGGAAGATATCCAGCGAACGAAAATCGATAAACAGGAGCAAGCGGGGTATCTCTTTTTCAAAGACAAATTACGATTAACTTCTCAAGAGGAAGAACTTCCTATCATCTCCTTCTTTCCACAGACAACGAACTGGAATGGTAAAGTGGTCTTATGGGTGGATGGAGCCGGGAAGGCGGGGCTTGTGAATGATCAGCATGCTCCCATAACACAGGTGCGTCAATTGATTGACGCAGGTTATGCGGTGATGGGTGTCGACTTATTGTATCAAGGGGAATTTCTTGCTGCGGGTGAACAGTTGACTGAGACACCGAAGGTGGAGAACCCCCGCGCGTTTGCTGGTTACACCTTTGGTTACAATGACAGTGTATTTGCCAGTCGTGTCCATGATATTCTCACCGTGGTAGCTTTTGTCCGTGGTGATGAACATGCACCGGAATCACTTTCACTTCTGGGAACGAACGGAGCAGGACCACTTGTCGCTGCCGCACGTGTTATCGCAGGCGATCAGATCGATAAAGCCGCCGTGGTTACAGAGAACTTTCGCTTTACCCAACTAAGTTCTTTTAGAGATCCTCGGTTCTTGCCAGGTGTGGTTAAGTATGGTGACTTGCCGGGACTGCTTTCACTTTCGGCGCCTTATCCATTGTGGGTTGGTGGTGAGGATGCGGGTATTCCGGAACTGGTTCAGAAAACCTATGCTGCAGCAGGTGCCGCAGACCGTATTCAATCTTCGGGAGATCGGCAGGACCTCACTCAAGCCGCTGTAGAATGGCTTGTCGCTGAATGATTTCATTATCAGATCAATCTAGGGAAGAGCCTTATTCTTAGGCCATCCTGTGGTGCAAATCGCCGCCGACGAACATCAAACAGTGGATTGTTGTGTCCTGATTCTGTGTGCTCCGGTGCTCGTATTGGGAACCAATATTGAGGGTGATATAACCGTTACAAACGGTACGATTGAATTAACACGTCTATATTTCCAGGGTAAGAAATGCGTGTTGAAATGGGAGTTTGATTCGTGACCAGTTGTGATCTACGGTTCGACGGATAATTAACCGAAAGAGCCTAACAATGATCTCACAGTCCGTATCCGACAACACGCTTCGATTGCAGAAACTCTCACAGCAGGGCTCTGGGCATCTGTCTAGTGTCGAGACGCAGTGTGCACAGCGACTTGAAGAGTTGCAGACCTACACGGGAACTCCGTTTTTCATGTGGGACGTTGATCGTGCGCATCCGAATGAACTGGATGGTCATGGTATGCGGCCACTCGTTCCCGAAAGTTTGCGAAGAGAACTAACCGAGCAGCAAGAAGTCCGCAGAATTTCTCTGGGAACTGAACTTTCCGCTATTCTAGTTCCACTGAACTTTGACGGGGACTTTGTCGGACTCGCAGTCGGCTACGTTTGCGCACACGAATCATCTCGGCCAACCGAATTGGTCATCACTGCCGCGATGAACAACTGGCCTGAAGATGAGTTCAACGCGTGGTTGGGACAAATTCCGGCTTGTAGCAGGACCATGCTGGATGCCATCGTCAAAATGCTCAACGACCATAACATGTTTGAGAAGGTCGAGACAGAACTGAATCAAAGCATTTTGCAACTTGACCAGCAACTGGAGCAGACTTACGAAGAGATTTCCCTTTTACATCGCCTGACCAGCAATCTGCACATTTCTCGCAGTCCTGCCGATTTGGGGGCACTATGCCTTGAGGGTGTTAGTGGGCTCGTGCCGGCTGCTGCTCACTTAATCTGGTTTAATGATGCTGTGGCCGATGAAAGTTTCATCGTGCATGGTAAGCTTCCATTTGATGAATTTGGCCTCGCCCGATTGGTTGCCCAGTTCGAAAATCATAACTGGACGAAACCGTTGGTGAAAAACTACGTCCAGGAGACGCCGCTGGGGAGAGACTTTCCTGGCCTGGAAAACTTTATTCTTGTTCCGATTACCGAAGCATCACACCGCTCTGGCTGGATTCTTAGTTGCAATATGGGGCACAACGAAGAATTCGGAACAATCGAAGCCAACTTGTTGAAATCGATAGCGACAATTCTGGGAACTCACTTACGAAACATTCAATTATACGAAGAAATTCAGCATCTGATCCTTAGCTTTGTGCAATCTCTGGTATCGACGTTGGATGCCAAAGACCCATACACTCGCGGTCACAGCGAACGGGTAGCGTTAATTGCTCGCCGAATTGCTGAAGAGCTGGGTTGGACTAACGAGGAACTCGAAAACATTTACCTTTCCGGTCTATTACACGACCTTGGAAAAATTGGCGTTGATGATCGAGTCTTGCGGAAAGAAGGCCCCCTTGATCAGGATGAGTTTGCTCAGATTCAACAGCACCCGATGATCGGCTTCACTATCTTGAAGCGGCTTAAAAACCTTCATCAGGTCCTTCCAGGCGTTCGTAGTCACCACGAAAGCTTTGATGGCAGGGGATATCCAGACGGTCTTCAGGGAGAAGAGATTCCATTGATGGCCCGGATCCTGGCCGTGGCGGACAGTTACGATGCGATGGGAAGTGACCGTCCCTATCGTTCTGGAATGCCTCTTAAGAAAATTGAATCGATCCTCAAGAGCGGTTCAGGGAAACAGTGGGACAAACAAGTGATCGAAGCCTACTTCAGCGTGCGGGAAGATATCGTCCGAATTTGCCAGGAATACTCACCAGAACGGGGTATTTTGAGTTCGGACGCCCAAGTCAAAGAAGCGTATGTATAGTTGTTTCTGCTGCTGAACCTGTCTGAATCTCTGGTGTCTTCTCTCATAAGATCAGGGACTAAAAATAGAATTCTCTGCCTGTTCTTTCCGCATGATTTGAGTTCGTTCTGAGACGATTATTCGTATTCTAAAGCAACTGGAACCAGCACAATGAAGCTGGCCAGAAAACTGCTTTCGGAAGACTTGCGAAATGCGGGCGGGTTCGATATCCTTTCTCGCTCACCTGTACTCAATAAGGTGGCTGACAAACGGTCCAGGACCGGATAAAATACAGTCTGTGCCCTGACTAACTCCATGTTAAGTGACCAGACAATACAAATGGCGGAATAGCTCAGTTGGTTAGAGCAGCGGAATCATAATCCGCGTGTCGGGGGTTCGAGTCCCTCTTCCGCTACTTAGGACATCACGTGAGGGCCTGTGCCTGAACGTGATAAATAGAGATTTCAAGATCAACGGTGAACTGCGTGCAGTTCACCGTTGATCTTATTCTGGCAGTTCCTGCATTCTTGTTTCAGGGAGTAGCAGCAAGAGAGCAATTCCCACAACGAACAGGCCGGCAATGTATGTAACGGCGTCTTCGATAGGAATGTAGTTTTTCTCTTTAATGAAGCCGGAGAGAACTAAGATGGGGGCGGCCAGGAGGCGGCCACCGTTGAAACAGAAGCTGGTTCCCGTTGCCCGTAAATGTGTTGGAAAGAGTTCGGGGAAATAAATGGCAAATCCCGCATGGATTCCCAACGTGAAGAACCCATAAATGGGAAGCAAAATCATAAGCTGGGAATAGGACTGTGGGAGATAGCAGGTGACGGGCACAATAATAAGTGCCGCGATCTGATAACACAGGAATGTTCGCTTTCGACCAAATCGAGCGGCGATGGGCCCAAAGGCAAGCAAGCCGAGTCCCCCGCCGATAGTCTGCCAGATTCCATAAGCGAATTTGGCCCGGCTTCCAGCCTCTTGGGGATCGATTCCATTGGAAAGGAGCATCTCCTTAGCTAAATCTTGTCCGGCAACGGTGACAGCCCAAAATGTTCCAAGCCCAACTGCGGCCAAGCCCATTCCGGCCAACGCCCGTAAACGCCAGGGAGAAGTCGCAAACAGTTCTTTGAAACTGCCCAGTTTCTTCTCTGTGGGTTCACTCTTTTTCTGTTGCCATTTTTCTGGTTCCTTGACTTTGATCCGTACCCAAACGATCAACAGCGCTGGAAGAATCCCGACAAGATATCCGTATCGCCATTGAGAGGCGATCAGGATTCCAACAAACCCGGCCAACCAGGTGCCCAGCACGCTGGAGGCGTGAAAGATTCCCGAAGCTTGTGCGCGTGCCTTTGCCGGGAAGACTTCTGAAACGAGACTGGCAGCCACTGCCCATTCTCCACCAACACCCATCGCGACGAGGAAACGGAGAATTCCGACTTGCCATAAATTCTCCGCGAAATAAGTCAGACCGGAGAAGACTGAATACATCAGAATGGTGGCAATCATTATTGGCCGCCGACCATATCGGTCTGCCAGTGATCCGAATAACAATCCCCCGAATGTCCCACCGACCAAAAAGATCGCGAGAAAACGGTCTCCATAATTTTTAATGGTCCCCTGGAGAGCCTCTTCGGACAGATTTTGATCTGCAAGAATCTCTTTCAGCATATCTCCACGGGTAATGTTGAATATCTGTCCTTCATAGACATCAAACACCCAACCAGCGGACGCGATGATCAAAACCAGCCATTGATATCTGGAAACCGTTTGATACCAAGGGCGGGTGTCGTCATCGGGAAGGGGAGAGGGACTTGCAGACATGCGATCGTTTTCTATTGGGAGGAGTTAATTAAGCAGGCGGTTTTGCTCAGGCCGTTGCTTCAAAGGCGTGCGTTTGTTTGTCGGCCAGTGAGGCGAGAACCTTTCGAGTTCCCTTGAACGGTTTGCGACCGTGCATAATAAGCGTGTTATCGCACAAGACCGCGTCTCCCGCCTGCCACTCCACGTCAAACGTCAATTCATCAGCCAGTTCGACTGCTCTCATGACGGCATCGCGATCCAGTTTTGAATCGTCGCCATGTCGAATTGCTTCAGCAGGGTCGTTCCGTGCATCTTTCCAACCACAGAAGGCGGCGATCAATTGATTGAAGAATACCTTACGACCGGGTGAAACTTCACGCACACAGGGAAGTACTGGGGTCGTTGCCCGTAATGAACCATCGGCTTGCCATTCCCAACTGTATCCTAGTTCGAGCAGACGGGATTCCGCCTCTTCCTTTGTTTCAACACGGAGCGTACTCTTCCAGCTCCGCCCCATTCCAGATTGGGCATCATCTTCCCCTGGCATCACGTTTGAGTATTTAAGGCCTTTCGTTTCACAATTGTGCGCGAACTCGGGACACTCTTTCGACAGTTTTTCGTAAAGAACATCCGACCGACAAATCGGTGTCGCGCCTCCTTCTTGCGGAGCGATTTCGCAAAAGAAGAAAATCGTGGTCGGAAACATGGGAGTCTGGGCCATCTCGTGGTGAAAGAGAATATGTACGTCCGGTGGTGCTTCATTTGCGGAAAAGACCCGTTCAGTGCGGTTCACCCGAACGGCATTCGAGAGAGATTCTTTGTAGGGAAAATTCGGTAAATCAAAAGAGGCAATGAACGCATCAAAATCTTCAGCAGTTTCAAAAGGAAATCCACGAAACAGAACAGCTCCATGCTGATGTGCCAGATCAAGCAGTTCGTCCCTCTGGCTGGCGAGCCATTCCGTTGTCTCCGCCAAAGTTGCGTCATCCGATTGACAACTGAAGATATAGGGAAAGACCGTCTCACCATGTTTTTGTTGAGTCGGCAATGAAAGTGGTTCAACCTGTAGAGACATCAAAGGACTCCTTCTGGAACGCATTAAAAGTGATCCTAAAACCCTCTAGTGGTTCAAATTGAACCCTGTTTTGCAAGTTGTAGAACAACCACAACCGGGTTTTAAGATGGGGTCTTATAGCGGAGTAATATTATTCGTAAATGGGCATGAAAGTATTAAACGCTGCTTCACCAAACTCGCCAGGGTCATTGAAGCGGCGATTTTCATTAAGATCATTCAAAGATGCCATTTCTTCTTCTGTTAATTCAAAATCGAAGAGTGAAATGTTCTCTCGTAAACGCTCAGGATGAGTAGACTTGGGGACAATCGCCGTTCCCCGTTGGACTCCCCATCGTAGGATGATTTGTGCCGGGGTCCGATCATGTCGTGCGGCAATTGTGTTAATGACTTCCTGTTCAAGGAGGGATTCTCCCGGGTTCGCCATGCCGAGTGAGAAATACGAGAGGGCCCCCAATGGGGAAAATGCCGTGACGGCGATGTCGTTTTCGTTACAGAACCGCAATAGCTT
Source organism: Planctomycetaceae bacterium (assembly GCA_020426395.1). Taxonomy (GTDB): domain Bacteria; phylum Planctomycetota; class Planctomycetia; order Planctomycetales; family Planctomycetaceae; genus Polystyrenella. Next base: position 2,387 of record JAGQQC010000150.1, on the reverse strand, counting down.
CTCCTGTGTCAGTAACGGATGCATTTCGACTTGCAACACGGCGGGGGGGATCTTTGCATACGAGAGCAAATCGCGAAGCAAGGAGCAATTGAAATTACACACACCGATCTCTTTAACGAGCCCGGCTTCTTTTAATTCCTGCATTGCTTCCCAGGTTTCCTGAATCGGAATGGAAACCGGTTCCATGTGTGGATGGGGTTCGTCAGGATCGGTAACCCAGCCGGGAGGATACCGTTCCTCAAAGGGAATGAACTTGAGAGAAATAGGAAAATGAATCAGATACAAGTCGAGGTAATCGAGATGTAAATCCATTAGTGTTTTTTCAAGGGCGGGGCGGACATGTTCGGCCCGATGGTAGGTGTTCCAAAGTTTGGAGGTGATCCACAAGTCCTCGCGTTTCACTTCGCCCTTTTGGAAGACCTGTTGCAATGCGTCGCCCACTTCGGCTTCATTCCCGTAATCGCAGGCGGAATCAAAGTGCCGGTAGCCCGCTTCGATCGCTGCGGTGATCGTGGGGACAACATCATCCGAAGCAATTTTCCACAAACCCAGCCCGACCTTCGGAAGTTCATGGCCACCAGGCAGCTTGATTTTGTCACTCATGGGGAAGTCGTTATTTCAGCAATAAGAAAAAACAATCGTAAGACGTCCTCCATGACACCAGATCAGTTGGAAAACGTCAACTTACGTGTGAAAGAGGTTGTGGAAATCACAATTATTCGTTTGATTCTTGTGTCCCATCGGGGAGACCTTTAGGATGGATTTCACCAATATTGCAGTTCCGCTTTTCGAATCCGCTCACTTATCAAATTGTGTGCTCATGAAACTACTCTTGGTTCCATTAATTCTGTGTCTCTTGTTCACTTCAATAACTCCCGTTCAAAGCGAGGATGTATTTGAAGCATTCTTGAAGACGAGTGGAGGAAGTTTGAAGGAAGGGGAACTACGCGATCAGGGTTTTAGCCCTCTCTTTACGGGAGGGGATCTCGATGCCTGGAAAGTGGAGCCTGGACATGAGGGGCATTGGGTGATTGAGGACGGTGTTATCAATTACGATGGTCAAGCTGAACAGCCAAAGCACTTTGACAAATCATTGTGGACAAAACAAAGCTATGGGGACGCGCTCTTTTATATTGAATGGCGTTTTCCTGATGAACCGAAAATGAAACCGCATCCGATCGTGCTCTGGAATGGTGACTTTCTACTGGATGATGCAGGGAAACGAATCACACGTCCCCGGCTCGACGCGGGGGATAGTGGGGTTCTGTTTCGGGGAATTCTGAACTGCCAGGCAAACATCTGGTGCCAGGAACTGGGATCGGGGGAGATCAACGGCTATCGCGTTAATAAAAAGCTGGATCAGAAACTGAGACGTTCTTGCATTCCCATGATCAATGCGGACAAACCTCTGGGAGAATGGAACGCCTTTTTAATCTCGCTCGTTGACGACCGGATGACAGTCTACCTGAACGGACAGCAGGTATTGGTTTCGGAACCCCTACCAGATTTACCGGCTCGCGGCCCGATTGGATTGCAACATCATGGAGACCGAATCCAGTTTCGCAATATCTGGGTAAAGGAAATCAATTGATCATGAACTCTCCCACGCCAGAGACAAAATCGTTCAACTCGTCTTCCCGCCGCCAGTTTCTCAAGTTGTCTGCCGGGTTATTCGTGGCGTCAACTTTGCCCGCCGGATTTCGCGCGGGGCGAGCGGAGTCTCCCACCGAACGTCCTCAATTTGGGTTGATCGGAACCGGTTGGAGGCCCGATATCGGACGCACTGGGCGTGGAGCAGAAATTGGCCGACAGGCGAAGCAGTTCGGGGATCTGGTTGCTCTTTGCGATGTTGATGGTGTGGCTCTCGATTGGGCGAAAGAGAAACTGGGTGAAGGAAAAACCAGGCAGTACCACGACTATTCTGAGATTCTGGAACGGAATGATGTTGATGCAGTTCTTATTGCGACTCCCGACCATTGGCATACGAAAATCGCTATTGAGGCAATGCGAGCCGGTAAGGATGTCTATTGTGAAAAACCCCTTACGTTAACTATCGCAGAAGGGCAACAGATCGGTCAGGTTGTGCGTGAAACAGGTCGAGTATTTCAAGTTGGAACGCAACAGAGAAGTGAAATGAATCACCGTTTTTTGAAAGCGGTGGCCTTGGTTCAAGCGGGACGGTTGGGCAAGATTACAAAAGTCTCTGTCGGCGTTGACGAAGGTCTCGATGGGGGGCCGTTTGAAGTGACGACTCCACCCGATTACTTCGATTGGGATCGCTGGTTAGGTCCCGCTCCAAAAACTCCCTATATCAAGGAACGCAGCCACTGGACATTCCGCTGGTGGTATGAGTATTCAGGGGGGAAATTGACCGACTGGGGAGCCCA
>JAGQQC010000014.1 GCA_020426395.1 Planctomycetaceae bacterium | reverse complement strand
GATTTTCTACAAGCCTTAGACGAACTGACACGTCTCACCAGTTCGACGGCCCGCATCAGTTCGAAGAAGCGAGTTCGAATTTCCAAGCAATTATACGAGTGCCTTAACTATCTCGGATCTGGACGCGCCGATTTTGCCCAAGCAACTACGTATCAGCTCTTGCGAATGACAGAGATTCTACTCAAAGGAGGAGCGATCTGGTCGTCGGCAGAATTCTGGGAACTATATCGCTGGGTCGTCACCCAGTTTCTCAAGTTCTATTCTACTCGCGATGAAAATGTGGCAGCCTATAACGACCCTGCTCGAATGCTGGTTATTGAAGGAGAGCTTCCCTGGTTGGCAGGTCTCCTTTTCAAGAAGAGTGAAACATTCCAGGAGTTCGGGAAAGCGGGACGCAAGGTTCTCAAGAAGGCGCTCAAACTCAATCTTGATAATGACGGAACTCCCTCTGCTCTGATCATTCAAGAGTTTGGCGACTGGCTTGCCCCTTTGATTCGCAGCCAGCTTTGGGGAGAGGTATTCGGTCAATCCTTATGGAAAAAGAAACAGGCCGAGTTATACGACTTGATGTTGGAACGTGCGACGCAACTTTGTCGTCCTTCGGGAAGACTGATGCTTTCCGAGAAAGGAGAGGGATTACACGCAGGCATGCTACAATGTGCCTTGCGTCAGGCCGGGTATGCCAACAGTAGCCAGCCGCTGAAATACGTGACCCACATCGCTTCAATTCCTGTGGAAAACCGAAATGGGCAGGTGTTGAAAAGTCGGAAGTGGGGAAGTGTAAAAAGTGGGGTCTCTTCTCAATCCGACTGGGCGGAATTGGCATTGTTGCGATCAAACTGGGCACTCGATGCGGACACGATTCTCGTTGCGCATTCAGGAATCACTCCGAGAGTGGAAATGAGTATCGCTGGTAACAAGTTGTTTCAGGGTGATTGGGATGCTGATGTCCGCATCGGAGGCCAGAAACAGAAGTTGACCGGAGAGTGGGAATGCGCCTGTTGGTTTTCCGATCGCGAAGTGGACTATCTCGAATTGGCTCTGACCATCAGTGAAGATATCTCTGTGAATCGCCAGTTAGTTCTCTCTCGCAAAGATCATTTTGCGATAATGATGGAATCTGTCCTGCATGCGGGAGATCAACAAGTGGAATTGTTCTCCCGGTTACCGCTCGCGGAAGAGGTGCAAGCATTACCTGACCAAATGACGCGTGAATGGCGACTTACGGCGGGTTCTTCTCCCGTTCGACTTTTCCCATTGGACGAACCACAATTCAAAACGCACAAAACAGATGGGGAAGTCAGTTGTCGCAATGGAGTACTGGAACAACACCAGCAAGGAATGGGTGCCGCCATCAATGCACTCTATCTCGACTGGCACCCGCGACGAAATCGGGAACGTGTTGATTGGAGAACACTTTCCATTACCGAAAATCGCCGCCTGGTTCCGCCGGGAGAAGCCTTTGCTGCCCGGATACGCTTCAAAAACCGTCAGTGGCTGGTCTATCGAGCCCTGAAGTCCGGTTGGGATTGGCCACGGGCTGTGCTCGGATTGCATACGAACTATGAGACCGTGATCGGGCGAATGGATTCTAAAGGGGATATCATTCCGCTGGTGAATGTCGAGTAACCCTGTTCTCAACGGTTATTCATTCGGTGAACGTGCATTCTGAAATTTCCCGGAATCTTTTTTTACACTGGGAGACTCTTTTCTTTTGGGCATCCCGCGCGAGATAATAGAACTTGTCCTAAAACCAGGTTGAGATTGTTCTACAACCTGAAGATTTAAGGTTCATTCTGTTCCATCAGAGGGTTTTAGGTTCATCAGTAGAACGTGCTACGTTCTTCTTTTTCGATTAGTTTTTCAGCGTGTAGATTTTGAGGTCACACCATGAGTAAAGTCGCCACGGATGAGGTGTTGGTTCGTTATGGAACAATCTCTCAAGTGGAACGGTGTGCGATTCTATCGACGGAAGCGATTCCCCGGGGAGCCTCTGTCGTCATTCGGACGGAACGTGGTGAAGAACTGGGTGAACTGTTACAACCAGTTCACGCTGGAAGCGAAATTGTAGAGTCGAATCCTCAGGGAACCGTTTTATTACGCATAGCGACCGATGAAGAAATGGAGAGGTCCCGTCAGTTACAAGCTCAGTGTGAAGCCGAGTTTCCCTTGTGGCAGCAGCGAATCAAAGATTGGGAACTGGAACTGGAGCTGATTGATCTCGAACGGACGCTGGATGATTCCCTGTTGATCTTGTATGTATTGAATGATCGCGGTCCCGATTGCACCAAACTTGCTTTACGCGTGGCTGCAGAGGGACTTGGGAATGTGAAAGTCCAACCTATTGATGCCAACGGTCCTGTGGCGGTGACGGCAGCCGTCGGAACGGGGTCCTGTTCGTCCGGAGGAAGCTGTGGTTGTCGCAGTTAAGTTCCTTTCAGGCGAATTTTCACTTTGAATTTTGAAATAAGCGACTCATGAGTTTGTTTGCAGAACTGAAAGAAAGTATTCAGTCCCATACACCAGCCGAGCTGGTGCAGTTGTTGGTTACCCGTCTGGAAGAACAGCAGGAATACAACAAACTGTTTGATGCCCTGATGGTACAGGTGCGTCAGAAGATGAATCTTCCTTTGGCAAATCCGACCACATTCGAAGGGGTTCCGCAGGAACAGCAGTCTGCTTTCGAGGAAGAGTATGTCAACGCGGCTAGACGGGTAGGCAAACTGTTTTTGGAGCAGGGAAGTATTCCCCAGGCCTGGGTTTATCTGAGAACAATTGGCGAACAGGAACAAGTTAAACAGGCTCTGGAAGAGTTATCGCTGGAGGACATCGATCCTGATTACGGGGATGAAGTGATCAACATCGCTCTGTATGAAAATGCCCATCCCGTGCGGGGTCTGGAAGTGATGCTGAAAACACGCGGAACTTGTAACACGATTACTGCGTGTGACCAGGCCATGGCACAAATGTCGCTTGATGAACGAATGCAGGCGGCTCGTCTGCTGGTGAATCATCTTTATACGGAACTCCAGGGCTCGTTGATCTATGTCATCGAACGTCGTGAAGAAAAACGTCCGGAGCTTGTCTCGATTCGGGATCTGATTTCCGATCGGGATTGGTTATTCGAAGACGGAAATTATCACATCGATGTCTCCCACCTGCATTCTGTTGTGCGGTTTGCCCGGTTTGCGGATGCGGAGGATGATGAGTTATACAAAGCACGTGAATTGACCGAATACGGTTCCCGTCTGGCCGAACCGTTCCAGTATCCGGCGGAAGCTCCCTTCGAGGAATACTATCCGGCGCACAAAGCTTTCTTCGATGTGCTTGTCGGGGAGAATCGTGAAGAGGGTCTCGCCTATTTCGAGAAGAAAATTCAGGAGGAGACTGACGAACGGGATGCCGCGATGTCAGCTTATGTCCTGGTCGATTTACTCTGCCGCATTGGCGATTATGCTCGTGCTGTTCCCCTGGCGGAGAAGTATTTGAAAGAGATCGAAGATCCAGGTGGCTTCTCGTTTACACGCCTGTGCCACCTCGCAGAGGATTACGAAGCCTTGAAAGCGACGGCGGAATCCAATAATGACCCGGTGGGATATATACTGGGGCTGTTGGGCCAGAAATAAGAAGCAGGCACGGAAGTTTGTCTTCAGCCGAAAACCCAGTTGTGGTTTTTCTGAACTCTGGTTGGCCGCGGCTAAAGTCATCCATCAGAGGATTTTAGGACCACTTGTATCCTGAATTTGAAAGCGCGAGGGAATGTCCTTTCTGAAACGAAACGAACGAGCCTGGGATCAACTTGCTGCCGAGCGTAGTCAGTTTACGCGCGTGGCGACGGACGAGGAATGTGCGGCTCCGCTACAAACGTTGGATAGCCGGGGCTGGTTACCCGAATCAGTTGAGGGGCTGCGTGTCTTGTGCCTCGCTTCGGGAGGAGGCTGGCAGGCCGTTCTCTATGCAATCGCCGGAGCAGAGGTGACGGTTGTTGATCTGAGTAATCAGATGTTGCAACTGGATCGGCAGGAAGCGGACCGACGTCATTTGCAAATCAAAACAGTTCAGGCATCAATGGACGATCTTTCCCAGTTAGATGACGATCAGTTCGATATTGTCCATCAACCGGTGAGTACGTGTTACATCTCTGATTTGAAAAAAGTCTACTCCGAAATTTCCCGGGTTTCCCGCTCTGGGGCAATTTATATCAGCCAGCATAAGCAACCGACCAGCTTGCAGATCTCCCATCGAGACGAACGCGATCGGTACGTGATCGGTTTGGAGTATTATCAGATGGGGCCATTGCCCGTGGTGGAAGATAAAAGTTACCGGGAGCAGGGAGCGACCGAATTTTTGCATCGCTGGGAGGAACTCGTCGGCGAGTTATGCCGTTCCGGATTCGTCATCGAAGACTTGCGAGAACCTTGTCGAGCCGATTACAACGCACCTGCCGGGCACTTTCGTCATCGCGGTCGATATGTGGCCCCTTATGTGCGAATCAAGGCGAGACGTTTACCACGAGAAATCGAAACCCATTCCACCACCAGGCAACTGTGGACACCCGATTAAGCGTTTCCAGGATTAAACGATCTCAAGCGGCTCGTTTTTTTGCTTGGGAGGTAACTTGGTTCGTTTGGGGAGAGCCCTGCACAGGGATCGCAGGGAGTTGTGCAGCGGCACGTTCTTCTTCGGTGATAACCGGTTCCAGCGTACCGGCCCACCATGCTTTGAGCAGTTTCAATTCTTCTGCACCACCGAGTTTGAACGCCATACTAGTCGCGAGCACCAGCAGACATCCTCCCCAGGAGAGCCATTCCCATTGTAGATAGGCCCCCGTGAGTGCGAATGACGCCATCAAAGAAGAGAGCAGGGCAATCAGCAAAGTGACTTTGGCTGGCGAGAGTCCCCGGCTGAGCAATTGATGGTGAATGTGTAATCGATCAGGTTCGGCAATGCTTCGTTGAATGAGCAATCGTCTCAAGATTGCGAGCGCCGTATCAAATGCAGGGAGACTCAAAAGTACAACGGGGACAGACAATGTTAACCCCGTGACCGTTTTGGTCGAACTGGCCAGTGCGAAGGCTCCCACCCAGAAGCCAACTAGGTGACTTCCTGAATCTCCCAGATAAATCCGGGCCGGTGCCCAGTTGTGGAGTAGAAAGCCGGCAAGGCTGCCGCTGGCGATCAGCAGCAGACAGGCAATGTCGCCTGCACCAATCAGCAAGGCATGTACGGCAGCAGCTAAAAAGACAATCAAGCTGACTGATCCGGCCAGTCCATCCACGCCATCAATCAGGTTCAATGCATTAATCGCGGCGATCAGGAACAAGCCGGTGAATAACCAGCCCATCGAACCGAGAGAAATCGTCATGCCGAATAATTGAATCGAGGAGACCACCGGGCAGAGCAGAAGAAAGGGGACGATCAGAATGACTTGCCACAGCAGTTTGATTTTGGGACGCAAGTGGTACAGATCGTCATATAAACCGAGACCACAGAGCAAAACGGAAGTGAGTCCGAACCCTAATCCGTGAGTGAACGAAAAATGAAATGGTAAACCGATGCTCCCGGCGACGGTCATCAGTGAGAGAACGACACCCGCCAGAATACTCATCCCTCCCAGAAGAGGAATAGGAGCCGCGTGCAGTTTGCGCTTTCCGTCCGGTCGATCAAACAACTCGTAGCGATGCGCCAGGGGGATCATCAGCAGACAAGTCAGCCAGGTCAAACCGAATGCGATGGCAATCGGGAGAATTAACTGGAGGGGGCTAACAGTCAACAACCTGATCCCTGGTCAGTGGGGTGCTCCGTGCAAAATCTTGTGGTCGGTTTCAGTTGTCTGATTTTGTAATTGACCACAAGAAAGGGAATAAATACTGAAACTGAGTATAGCCTTTGCGCGAGTTCAGTCAATATGCGAGGGGGATACAGGTCAGAATAGGCTCCCAGGTGGGGTGTCTCCGTTAACTGGCTCGCCCATCGTTGACATTCCAGCAAGACTGCTCTACCTTGACCGATGGTGTCCGATGTTCACCTGCAGGTTTGGCGTTGCAAAGGCGGAACCTGTTCGCCGTGTGGATCAACCGGACGGACGTTTTTCGTACTCTGAGATCAGACAGTGAGAGGCAATATTATGGGTAGACCCGTCACACTATTTACCGGTCAGTGGGCCGATCTTCCTCTGGAGGAACTGTGTCGCAAGGCACGCGAATTCGGTTACGACGGACTCGAACTCGCCTGTTGGGGAGACCACTTCGAAGTGGATAAAGCCCTCTCGGACGATACCTATTGTGCCCGCAAACGGGAACTACTCGAGAAACATGACTTGCAGTTGTTTGCGATTTCGAATCACCTGGTGGGACAGGCGGTTTGTGATAATATCGACGAACGGCATAAATCGATTCTGCCGGAATATGTCTGGGGAGATGGAAACCCGGAAGGGGTCCGTGAGCGTGCGATTGAAGAAATGAAAAACACCGCCCGCGCTGCCCGCAAGCTGAATGTAAAAACCGTCAACGGGTTCACTGGTTCCAGCATCTGGCATCTGATCTACGACTTCCCTCCGACACCTGCCTCGATGATCGACGCCGGTTATCAGTTGTTCGCCGATTTGTGGAACCCGATTATGGATGTCTTCGGGGAATGTGGTGTCAAATTCGGATTGGAAGTTCACCCGGGTGAAATTGGCTTCGATATCTATTCCGCCGAACGAACGTTGCAGGCGATTGATCGTCGCGAAGAATTCGGTTTCAACTTTGATCCCAGTCACCTCATCTGGCAGGGAGTGGATCCGGTCGAGTTCATTCGTTACTTTCCGGATCGCATTTACCACGTCCATATGAAAGATGCTTCGGTGACTTTGAATGGTCGCACCGGTATTCTTTCCAGCCACATTCGCTTCGGCGATCCACGGCGCGGTTGGGACTTCCGCAGCGTCGGCCGGGGAGGGGTCCGCTTTGAAGAAATTATCCGGGCTCTCAACGTGATCAAATACGATGGCCCTCTTTCCGTCGAATGGGAGGATTCCGGTATGAACCGCGATCAGGGAGCCAAAGAAGCCGCCGACTTCTGCCACAACGTTGACTTCGAACCCTCCGGGATTGATTTCGACGCCGCATTTGCTGAATAGAGTCAGCGAGAACGACCTACAAAAAAAACAGCCGCAAGCATTTTGTTTGCGGCTGTTTTTTTTATTTCAAGGTTATGCCATCATTCCCCATCCGAGGCAGATACTTGTGTTGTCGAAACGGGGGTTGTTCGTTCGGACACGCTGTAGGTTTCTGTTTCGCGGCCTGTGTAGGCGACGATTAATTCGGCGAGTAAACCTAATGTCAGAGCTTGGGCGCCGAGGAGGGTGAACGCGACCGAATAAGCGAGCAGGGGGCGGTTGCCGATCGGTTCAAAGCCCATGCCGAATATATTGGTCAGTATCCAGATCCCCACGAGAATGAGCAGCCCGAAGGTTCCGATCAGAAATGAACCAAGACCGAATGCACCGAGCATATGTTGCGGACGGTATCCGAATCCGATGAGGAATTTGACAGTGAGTAAATCGAGAAAGCCTCGCAGAAATCGTCGCACGCCGTACTTTGACTGTCCAAACTGACGGGAACGATGATGGACGGATAGCTCGGCGACCTTGAAACCGCGGGAGTGAGCGAGGACGGCGATGAAGCGATGTAATTCGCCATAGATCCGTAGTTCTGCCGCTACCTCGGATCGGAACATTTTTAATCCGCAGTTATGGTCGTGCAGATCGAGACCGTTCAGTTTACTGACCATCCAGTTGAAGACTTTACTGGGATAAACTTTGTGCCAGGGATCAAGCCGCCGTTCTTTCCAACCGTTAACGACGTCGTAACCTTGATCGATCAGTTCCAGCATTTTGGGAATTTCTGCCGGGTCGTCCTGCAGATCGGCGTCCATCATCATCAGGATTCGTCCGGAGGCGGAACGCATGCCTGCCATTAGAGCCGCTGCCTTCCCGAAGTTAGTGCGGAAGCGGATGCCGTTAACCCGGTCATCTTTAGCGGCCAGTTCTTGGACGATTTGCCAGGAGCGGTCTGTCGAACCATCATCGACCATGATGATTTCAAGATGCAAATCGTGTTCACGGGCGACCGCATCAATTTCCTGATGCAACTCGTGCAGACTTTCTTCTTCGTTGTAGAGCGGGATGATGATGGAGAGTTTTTGCGTAGAATTGGGCATGGTCACTTCAATTCTGGTAGTGGGAATGGAGCAAGCTGACCTCGAACTGCAATGTGAGCGCAGAAACTTCAGGCGGGATTCGATGCACTCCCTTTATAATAGTATAAGAGAGCAGCGGTGAGTATTTCAAAAGCTAACCAGACCAGCCTTAATAGAACGGCAGCGGCGACCGCCTGAGCAGGGTTGATTTCCGGGATCGCGGTCAGGCTCCACATGAGTAAACCTTCCCGGACACCCACTCCGCCGGGAGCGAACAGAGCCAGAAACCCGATGGAGGTCGCAACCGCACAGGCGGCGACAAAGGTCCAGAAATGATCCAGCAGGGAGAGATCTGGTTGCAGGCTTTTCAGAACGAATCCCAGGCTGAGACCTAGTGCGATCCAACAGATGCCGAACATCAATAACCCTTGAAACAGTAAACTGGTGCGGATCACAATCGGCCGATCAAGTTGATATTCGACAGGCGTCATTTTGCGTCCGACCAAGGTGACCAATCGCGCGATGATCGGCAGGCAGAGCACGGTTAGTCCAATAACCAGCGAGGGAAGTATCCAGGCGGACGTTGCAAGAGGCTGTAGAAAGTCTGGAAGTCGAGTTCGTTGTTCTTCAGTAAAAACGAGCGGGAACAGACTTCCCACCACGACGAGTCCTGTCCCCATCATCATGAGCGTTTCGCAGGTTGCCGTTAAGGCGGCGAGTGCCGGGCGGCAACCGGCGTTTTTGACCAGGGCGGTTCGTATCACCAGGACCATTGCCTTGCCTGGGACGTATTTTCCGAGGTGCCCACAATAATAGGCGCGTATGGCGGACCACCAGGAGACCTCTGCTCCACAGGATTTCATTAACGCACGCCAGAACCAAACGGAAGGAAGCCAACCGACGATATAAATCAATCCAGCGGAGATCAGCCAGAGATAATCAACATGCAGCTCGGCCAATTCTTCTTTACTGCTGAGTTGATAGCCCTGGTAAATCACGAATCCGAGCACCAAGAGGCAGAGCCCCCATTTCAGGAGCATCAACAGCATCCGTTTGGGAGATCGTTTAGAAGCGGGAGCAGGCGCGTCGGTCATCGTTGGAAGGGAATACTTGAATCGAGGGGAGGGTAGAAAAGGGCTCATCTTATCAGAGACAGGGCCTGTTTGTCTGCTCCTCAATCTGCCCCTTTATGCCGATGAGGATTCATAGATTCGGTACGAGTGAAGGGCGCATTAAAATACTCTTCCAGCGACGTTGGTCTCTGGAAGAGCGTGTGTACAATAGCGGGTATCGATTTGCAGAACCGGGAGCCTACTAGGGGGCCATATCCCAGTTGAACTCGTTCAATTTCAGGACGAGGAAAATGATACCGGTGATCAGGGCGCACATAGAGAGAAAGAGCAGACCCTCGTAGATCGTGGCTTGTTTTTTAGGTTCAGAGCTTTGTCGTGACATTGTCCCCTCGCGCGATGATACCGTTTTTCGATGCTAGTACGAGTTCTCCCACCGCCTGGTCAGGAGTTACTCGAGTGATTTTAAGTTTACCCAGATACTGAGCGGGAGTGCCGTCTGCAGCCTGGGGGCGATATACGTACATAGTGTGTCCCACGGCTAACCCGTCATCACTTCCAATCGAGATGTTAACCAGTGTGGTATTGCTTCGCGTAATTGTGCGAGTATCCAGCACCAAGCCTTCTACGACAGGGGGAGGTGATGTCAGTCCTTTGTGAGCTGCGGGATCCGGGTCGATATTGTTATGAGCCAGAACTTCCTGCAAAGTGGCATATTGATCGACTAAGCGAGTATGTTTCTCGGTGACTTCAGCGATCTCCAGTTCCCGGTTGTAAATCTCGTCGTTCAGTTCCCGGTTCTTCTGGGAAAGTTCGTTGGTATCTTGTTGCAATTTGGCGTTGGCCTCTCGGAGGGCTTCCGCTTCCTGACGTTTGAATTCTGCTTCCTGATTGGCAATTTCAGATTGTCGCACCGCTACGTCCCGCTCCTGGCGGGCATTGGTCAGCAGATTTTCCTGCTCTTCGTAGTCGTCTTTGAGTTCGTTCAGAGAGGCCAGAGCTTCATTCGCGGTGTCCTTCTGGGCGTCACGTTCCTGAGTCAGTTTGGTTTTGACAGATTCCAGTTCTTTTTGTGCCTGAGTCAGGTTGTTATTGGTGTCGTTGAGTTGTTTCCTCAATCCGTCTGCCTCGGTACGCCAACCCCTGCCAGACTTATACACAGCCCCCGCAAACATCATGAGGCAGATGCTTAGCAAGACGATGATGACAGTAAGTGTTTTTCCAAGTGTGGTCATCGGAGGGCTCCGAAATAGTCAGTCGTTCTGAGGTAATATTGGTCTGTATTATGGGTTCGCTTCGGCAACGGTGTCGACTTGTTGCATCAACTGTTCCTGTCGCCGCTTCAGGGCCCGGGCGATTTCTTTATAACGCGTCAGCAGATCTTCCAGTTTTTCTTTCTGTTTCTGCAGCCGGTATTCTTCAGTTTTGATCTCGTCCAGTTCCGAATTGTGACGGGCGATTTCTTCTCTTCGCTTTTCGGCATCTTCCAACTTTTTGTTGGCCTCAGTTGTCAGGCCAATAACTTCCTGTGAGAGAGTTTCAATTTCCTGGAGGGTCGTTTTCAACTCTGCCCTCAGAAGTTCCGCTTTCTGATCAAGCCCTGCGATATCCGTTTCGATGAGCTGTTTGTACTCGTTGGTCTTTTTCTGGACGGCTTCAATCTCTTTGCCGAGTTCCGTGTTTTCAGATTGCAGCTTCCCTTTTTCATCGTTCAAGCTTGCTACCAGCACACGAGGTAATGTGGAAACACTACCGACACTTTCATTGGTAACCATATTGGTTGCCTGATAGCGGTGGCTTTCTTCTCCCTGCACAGGCAGAATCGAGTAGTTTTCTACTTCGTCAGCCGCTTCTTGCCAGTTGAAACCACCATAATAGAGATCGACCGCCGCCATCAAAAAGATGACGCTGGCGATGAAGGTGATGACAACCAGGATTTTGCCGAAATTCGTCTTCATAGAACTTTCAATTCAGGTGGAGTCCAGGCAGCGGAGGTGAAATTCAACGTCTCAGAAAAACCATATTAAATGTTGCCTAACTCTCGTTCTACTTTACACGTTAGAACAAACCGAAGAGAATGGGAAAGTTTCGAAAATAGGGCGAAATTCGCTCTTTTTTCCGTTTGTGCGTATTAACAGAACTTATCGGTTCGAACTTAAAAAACACGGAACTGTTCTGATGTATACTTTGAGTTTGATTTGGAATCAAATTTCGTGTCGAAGCGCAGAATTGCTGGCCCGAGAAATCAATAGAACGTCCCGTATTACTACATGCTCGGTTGTTTTCTTACAGAACTGAGCCAAACCTGTGAAAAAATCGTTCTCACCCTGAAATCACCGATTGTGAACTCATTCTTCGGATTCTGCGGTGACTGTACGGGCCAATTACGAATTTTCAGTTGGTGGGGAAGTGTGGATCAACTTTTCAAATTCATTCTGCCGAGCTATTGAATGAGTGGCTGTAAATCGGCATGATAGAGAAAGGTTTCCGGCAGAATTGGTCCGGAAAATCAGTCAAACTTTTCTGGAAATCTCTTCCAACGACTGTTTTTTGCACCTGTTTTCTTCTGTCGATCAAAACCTGCTCTTTATTCTCCCTCTGTAAGTTTAGCCGGTTTCTTTCTCGATTCATTGTTGGGGCCTATTCCCGCTTTCCTGCTTATTCAGGAAGTCTTTGATTCTCCTTTCGGAGTATCTTTGGAGGCCACCTGCATCTGAATAAAGTGGTTCGGCTGTACTCCCATTCAAGTTAACTGTTTCCAACCGTTCCCTGGGGCGGGTTGACTTTCTAAAGTCGCAATTGGAAGCCGTTTCGAACTCCTTTCTCATGAGTTATCTACTCAAATCTTATTCTTAACCGGGCAAATGAAAGTGCCAGATTGGGACGGAATTTCCAGTCTTTCACTTCGATTTGTTTTGTTGAGGAGCAGGATTTCACAGCAATCTAACAATACAACCGTTTCGACCCGATTTCACTCAACAATCCCTCCGGAAAGAAGAGAGAAGAATTTGTTGGATGAGGTTTATGGGGAAGTGGGGCCGATAACCTCATTGTTTCTGTATGCCCGGTTGGGGGACTGCTGGCAGTTTTCCTGAGACTTGATTAACATACTAGTATTGCTTTTCTTCTTTTTCATTTTTGATTCTCATTTCTCCAAACCGGTTATTCAACCGTTTTGATTTACTGCGAATGGAGTTTCCTTCCGTTTCCACAGTTCCAGCTTTTGTGAACTCGGTGCGGAAGTTCTGGGTAAATTAATCAATACATTGCGGGCCCTTCGACCGCTGACTTTTCAATCTCCAAATCGGGAGAGCTAACTGTGACGTCGACCAATCAGCCATATGTTTTTGAACAGGGTAACGGATACTCTGTCATTTCTCTCACACCGGAACTTAATGATGCTCAGTGGAGTGACATTGAGAAAGTCGGGTCCGATCTACTTGATCAGCTCAAAGACCATAAATCACCCGCGTTTGTAGTCGATCTCTCTTCCCTGAACTACATGGGGAGTGCCATGGTCGCTCTGATTGTTCGCCTCTGGAAATCCGTTAAGGATGAAAAAGGGCGGATGATTGTTGTAAACCGGGAAAAGCTGGTCTTTGAAGTTCTGGAGCTAGCCGGTCTGCACAAAATCTGGGTCATCGTAGAAACCCGTGAGGAAGCCCTTCGAAAGTTGGGCGTGCGAGCATCGGCAGCCTCAACCTCTACTACTTCATCTGGCTTGGCGAGTCCGACTGAAGAGAACAAAATGGCACCGGCATTTGTCGTGCTAGCGACTTTGGGAGCCATCGGTGGGTTGATCTGGTTGTACAACGCCGCAGACCCCAAAATTCCACTGGTACTCACCTTGGTCGCTGCGGTGGTGGCCATCATTTTTGGAACGCTTTCTGCGACCAGTTTACAGAAGAATATCAAAGCACTCGGCTTGGCCGGAGTGGTTGCCAACCTGGTCTTCATCGTTGTGGCGATTCTGAAAATCTGATCGAACAGCCAGACTATGGCTTTTCAAATTCACGATTGATCCTACTTAATTAATTTATTCGAACATGAAAATCATCGCTTGAACTTGTATGAGCGCCACTTGGGAGCTTCATTGATCAGGCGAGAAATAATAGAACTCATCCTAAAACCTGGTTGTGGCTGTTTTGCAGTCTGTAGCTAAGGGGCAATTTGTTCCACCAGAGGGTTTTAGGGTTAGTTAAACAGAGACTAAAACCTGGTTTCAAACACGCAATTCATCCCCTGAATTGCTGAACGGGAGGCCGGCCTTTTTTGTGGAAGTGAAGAATCACCCATTCAGGGAGAACTCTCTTCCTGTTTGCGCGGACCGATTTATCTGTTCCCAGACAAAGGTTAGTGTTCCTGTTCCTTTATATACCCGTAATCGTTTTTCGTTACAGGTTTAATGCAAAGTTCGTTCGCATCGTGCGTTCTTCTTTGTGTGTCTGGATCGAAAGCGTTCAGTCATCATATGGGCCATTTCATCGGGAGTTACTGAGGATGACCGATAGTCACACATCTGAAGAGACCAAACCGTCTGCCAGCGAGAAAGCACCTGCCGATGTTCGTCAGAAAGCGCTCGAAGAAGAATTAAAAGGACTAGTCGATGTTGTCGGCCCCGGTCCTTTGGTGGACTTGCTTCTAGAACGGGCGTTTCAGCTAAAAGCGACCGACATCCATCTCGACCCAACCGATCGAGGGCTCCTCGTTCGTTTGCGTGTCGATGGCTTGTTGCATAACGTGCTGGATTTGCCCCCCAACGTTACCTCTCACGTGATTTCCCGTATCAAGTTGCTTGCCAATATGGACATCACGGAGCGGCGTCTCGCGCAGGATGGCCACATCTCGAATGCGGTTCTGCAGCATCAGCGGGACATTCGTGTGGGGAGTGGCCCGACAATTCACGGAGAGCGTTTAGTACTCCGTCTGATGCCCGATAATCAGGAATACGTCAATCTTGCGGAACTTGGTTTCGATGATGATCAAACCCGCATGCTCGAACGGTGTATTGAAAAACCGTACGGCATGATTCTCAGCGTGGGGCCCGTTGGTTCGGGAAAAAGTACGACGATGTACTCCTGCCTGAACAAGCTCAGCCAGCCGACGAAAAGCCTGGTTACGATTGAAGACCCGGTTGAGCGGCGGATGGAAAACGTCAATCAAATTCAGGTCGACCCCCGAATCGACTTTGGATTTGTCGAGGCTTTGCGCGGGGTCCTCCGACAAGACCCGGATGTCATGATGGTTGGTGAAATTCGTGACCCGGAAACCGCTCACATTGCCTGTCGCGCCGGTTTGACTGGGGTAGTGGTGCTGAGCACTTTGCACGCCAACGATACCGCCGCCACGATCGACGTCTTTCGGGAATTTGGTATCCCCCCCATGTTCATTGCCGACTCGTTGCAAGGGATTGTCTCACAGCGACTACTTCGCAAGGTTTGCAAAGAGTGTGGTGAAGAGGTCAAGGTTGACAAGAACATCAAGCAGATGTTGCAGTTGACCGATGAAGAGGCAGATAAATGTAACCTGAAAAAAGGTAAAGGTTGCGGATCCTGCTTCGGTACTGGCTATGCCGGTCGAACCGGTGTCTTCGAAATCATGGAAATGGATTCAGAAATTCGCGAAGCCGTGTTGCACGGTCGCTCGCATGATCAAATGATGGCCCTGGCTCGTACTAAGGGAATGGAAACCCTCGAAGAATCTGCCCGCCATAAAGTCATCGCGGGTGTAACCGATATGCAGGAAATGCATCGGGTGCTGACCACGTTTCCCATCTGATCAGCCTGTCGTTTAATTTCAGCCATAAAAAAGACCTCTCTTCCGCGAGAATGATGACGGAAGAGAGGTTTTTTGTTGGTGCCGTTCGAGGGAAAGGAGAGGCGGCACACGAAGGCAGATTTCGTTTAAGTTCAGGTCAACTCTAGTTCTCTGAAGAGCAGTCTGAACGACTTTGGATTGTGGAAGAAATGGATTGAAGAAAACCCGGCGAAAGAAATAACGGCATCCATGCCGAGGATACCCTCCATGGCATTGTCTTATCGCGTGAATCAGCCGATTCAGAGCGGAGTGAAAAGTCGTCCTTTCTTTCGGCCGGGTTCGAAGAATCTGACTGGCACACCATTGCCCGTCAGAAAGTGGTGCAAGCATACAAAGCAAAGAAATAGAAGCGTAAGCATAAGACGGAAGAGAAAAGCGGTTCTCTTACTCAGACAGATTTCGAAACAGAGGATTGAACTCAGGCATCTCCGCTTGCAGCGTGTTCAACCACGCTTCCGGGTTCCAGATTTCAACGCAGATTGCTGCGCCGACAATCATGACTTCCTGGTTTACCTCAATGTTCAGAAACTGGCGGAACCCTTCCGGGATCAGTAGTCGTGACCGGTTCGCAAGCTTAACCGTGGTAGAACGGGTTGAAAGCAATCGTCCCAACCTCTGAACGTCTTCCCAACGTTGTTCCATGCGACCGGCAGAAACCTTCTGCTTGATCAATCCCACTCCCGTGTCCAGTCGTTGCTGCCATTCGGAAGCCGACCAGAGTGACAGGCACCCAAAACGTTCCTTGGTCAGAATCGTTTCGCCCGCCGGATCCGTAACCGCTTCCGCCATTTCCGATGGCAAAGAAATACGAAAACGATCATCGATCGTTCGTTTCACTTCGCCAGTGATAAATGGTGTTGCGGACATGGCTCTCGGTATTGATAGGGGAGGGTTAATCGTTCCGTCTATCTTACTGGGTCAATATCCCACAATCAACTAGTTGTTAAAGATCAGATTGGGTAATTATCCCACTTCTGTTACCACGATACCGGTCCCGAATGTAAAGTTCAAACGGTTTGAACCGATTTTTCCGAATTTGCGGATTTTTGTTTGCACCTCTTGTGCAGGTAAAAGCCTGAAGCAAAATTCAAAAGTTCCAAGCGTTCATCAACTGCCTGACAATGTCTTCTTTTTTCGCAGAGAAAACGGTGGTGCATGCATTGCAGCATCTGATCAAAGAGGATTGATCGTCCGTCAGGATTGACCGAGAGAAGAGGTCAGGAGAATGTTACAGCCAGCGATTTTTCAAGCTATCGCGGATGGAACGGCTATCGATGTCTGTTGAGATAAAACTGGCCAGACTTTCTGAATCAATTTCCAGATCCGCGTTGATCATCTCGCAACATTCGAGCACCGCTTGACCGAGAAAACGACTTTTGCGGACCGTTAAATTCTGGCCACCGGGAAAGCGACTACTCCGGGTGAAATAGCGACGCGGACAACCGACGTATAACCATTGCTTAGCACGGGTCAGGGCGACATAAAACAAACGCCGTTCTTCTTCCAGATCATCACCCGAGCGAAGCGCCATTTCAGATGGAAGACAACCTTCGATGGCATGCAGCACATACACGGCATCCCATTCGAGTCCCTTGGCGGAATGAATTGTACTCAAGACAAGACATTCGTCGTCACTGTTTCCAGGTTGATCACGCAACTCGACCAGAGAAGTAGGCGGTTCTAATGCGAGGTCCGTCAAGAACGTGACTCGATCCAGATAGCGATCCGAGATGCGTTCAAGTTGATCCAGATCATTTTCGCGGGCGCGCAGGTTGTCGTACTTGGCTTCCAGAATGGGTTGATAGAAACGACGAACCATTTTTAGTTGAGCTGATAGTGATTCGTCTTCGTTCCGTTTAAGGGAAAGAGATTGAAGCAGTGCCAGAAACAGTGGCCAGTGATCGCGGGTTGCTGCAGGAGGTTTGAAATCCTTCCACCCGGAAGCAAAACTGGCATGCCCTTTGGCCATTTCAATCAGTTGCGCCCCTTTCTTACGCCCAATTCCAGGCAGCAATGTCAGGACACGCATGATGGCCACTTCATCCCGTGGGTTTTCTGCCATCCTTAGAAATGAAAGCAGATCTTTCGCGTGAGCCGTTTCGATGAATTTGAGGCCACCATATTTGACGAAGGGGATGTTTCGATGCCCGAGTTCAATCTCCAGGGGCAAACTATGATGTGAAGCCCGAAACAGAACCGCCTGTTGATTAAGCGGGATTCCATTTTCGCGATGTTCCAGAATTTGATCGATCAGATACTCAGTCTGAATATCTTCGTTTTCACTTTCAACGACAAAAGGTTGCGGCCCCTGTGCCCGGTCTGACCACAGGTTTTTCTCGAAACGTTCCGATGCCATCGAGATGACCCGGTTGGTCATTTCCAGAATCGGTTGGGTGGAACGATAATTCTGTTCGAGTGCCACGATAGTGGTGTGAGGAAAATCGTGGGGGAAGTCGAGAATATTTCGAACCGTGGCCGCCCGGAATGAATAGATTGACTGGGCATCGTCACCCACTACAGTTACCCCTTGTCCCTCGGGAGATAACCGCTTGAGGATGTCGGATTGCAGAACGTTCGTGTCCTGGTATTCGTCGATCAACACGGCGTCGAATTGACTGCGAATGACATCAGCCCCATTTTCCGTCTCTAATAATGCCCGCCAGAAGACGAGTAAGTCGTCGTAGTCGAGCACACCCTGCTGCTCTTTTCGATCAACAAAAGCGCGGAATAATTTTTTGAGTTCATCCTGATGTTCTTCACACCAGGGAAAATCGAATTTAAGAACTTCTTCGAGACGTTGTTGAGCGTTCATGCAGCGACTGTAAATGTCCAGGCAAGTTCCTTTGAGGGGAAACCGCTTTTTACTGTCGGCCAGACCGAGCTCAGTCCGTAGCAGATGCAGGAGATCTTCGGAGTCGGAGCGGTCGAGGATGGTGAATTGGGAATCGAGCCCCAGGGAATTACCATACTTTCGCAGCATGCGGGCGGCGATCGAGTGAAAGGTCCCTCCCCAGACACCTCGCCCGGGACGTTTCCGGCCAGTTCGAGCGGCTTGTTGTTCCCAACCGGTGAGAATCCCTTCTACACGCCGCAACATTTCGTTTGCCGCCCGGCGAGTAAAGGTCAGCAACATGATCCGGGTGGGGTCGACACCAGTGGCGATGAGCCAGGCAACTCGATGGGCGAGCGTGGTTGTTTTTCCCGTTCCTGCACCGGCAACAATCAACAGGGGATCAAGGTTGTGTTCAACCGCCGCACGTTGTTGGCTGTTCAGCTTAGCGAGGAGGGGTTCCAGATGAGTTGTCTCTGCTTCCGACATGAAGCGACCTGCTGGAGGGATACTGAAGAAATTGAGGGATTACAACCTTCCGGGAACGAAGACCGTCTTCCCGGGCAGATTCATCATAGCACTCAGTCTCTCCTTCTCCCAGTCCCCGATTTCGGTGAAGTTTCTTTTAGAACCCAACCAAAACTGGTTGTGGTTAATTATGTGCCTCTAAAGTGTGAGGAGTTGTGATTCATCAGATAATTTCAGGATCATATCATGGGGCATCCGTAAAAAAAGCCCCCTTTGCTCAAGCAGAGAGGGCTGGTTTTTAGCGTGTGAATGGTTTTTCGAGCAGGTCCTAGAAAAGTTCGCTCGAAGTTCCACCGGCAGCCGGAATGTAGGTGTGTTGGACGTAATCCATCACCATACGGTCTGCGTTAAATCGCCAACCGAGGGAACGAATAGCGCGCTTCATACGGTAGATCCAATCCTGCGGTAAATCGTCCGCGTCCCGTTCGTAGTACATCGGGATGACTTCTTCGCTCAAGGTACTCATCAGGTTTTCGGCATCGCGCTGGTCCTGAATTTCGATGTTCGAATGCACGCGACCCGGGCCGATAGCGAACCCGTTAGAACCGTCGTAGGCCTCAGCCCACCAACCATCAAGGATGGAGCAGTTGAGTCCTCCGTTGAGCACCACTTTTTGACCACTCGTTCCTGAAGCTTCCAGTGGACGACGCGGGTTGTTCAACCAGACGTCCACACCTTGAACCAGATGACGGCCCAGGTTGATGTCGTAGTTGTCGAGGAAGAGGACTCGTCCCCGGAAACGGTCTTCCTGGGT
This sequence comes from Planctomycetaceae bacterium, assembly GCA_020426395.1. GTDB lineage: Bacteria > Planctomycetota > Planctomycetia > Planctomycetales > Planctomycetaceae > Polystyrenella. The sequence goes on along the minus strand of JAGQQC010000014.1, from coordinate 3,192 downwards.
CAGCTTGAAGATTTTCTGCAAGATGACTTTTCCGTTATCGTCGCGCGGGTGCGCTTTACCGGCGAAAATAAACTGCACCGGTCTGGTAGTGCTGTTAACGAGCTTCGCGAAGTTTTCAAAGTCTCGCAGAACGAGGTCGGCTCGTTTATAAGGAGCAAAACGGCGGGCGAACCCAATCGTCAAGAATTTCGGATCGAGAATGTCGGCCAGTTTGTCGATTTGACTTTGAGGGGTGCCACGCATTTCGGCTTGCTTCATGGCACAACGACGAGCGTAGATGATCAACCGGTTTTTGAGAGATTGGTGGGTTTCCCACAACTCCGCTGGATCGACTTCCATGAAACGTGACCAGACTTCCGGTTCCCCCGTATGTTTGTGCCAGTCGAGAGGCAACACGCGGTCATACAAAACTCGCATTTGGGCGGCGAGCCAGGTGGGAACGTGCACGCCGTTTGTGATGTGACCGATCGGAATTTCATCTTCACCCCGCCACGGCCAAAGGTTCGACCACATACTGCGGCTGACGACACCATGCAGATTGGAGACAGCATTCGCTTTGCGGCTCAGTTTGAAGGCGAGTACCGTCATGCAGAAAGTCTCGGAATGATTCTGCGGGTCAACCCGACCGAGTGCCATCAGTCCTTCGTGGTTCAATCCGAGTTGATCGGCCAGAGGGCCGACATGTTCTTCAATCAGGCCGGAATCAAACCGGTCGTGTCCGGCGGGGACAGGGGTATGCGTAGTGAAGACTCCCGACCGGGCGACTTCCCGCATCGCGTCGTCAAAGGAAAGTCCATCCGCCTGCATACGGAGTCGAATGAATTCCAATGGAGCGAATGCTGAGTGTCCTTCATTCATATGAATGACGCGGGGGTCAATTCCGAGTGCCGTGAGTGCTCGTGCGCCTCCAATGCCGAGCAGAATTTCCTGCCGAATACGAATTCGCTGGTCCCCACCATACAGACGTGCGGTCAAGTCCCGGATTTCTTCGGTGTTTTCCTCGATATTCGTGTCCAGCAGGATCAGTCGAATACGTCCAACATCGACTTCCCACACTTTGGCATGAATCGTTTCATTGCGAGTGGGGACGGTCACGGTAACCGGTTTTCCTTTGGGATCGAGTGCCTCACGGATTGGCAGAACGGATTTATCCAGAGAAGGATACGATTCTTCTTGCCATCCCTCTTTATTGATACTTTGGATGAAGTACCCTTCATCGTAATAAAGCCCGATGCCTACCAGAGGGGCACCGAGGTCCGAGGCACTTTTCAGATGGTCTCCGGCAAGAATTCCCAAACCTCCGGAATAGATCGGGAAGGATTCATGGATACCGAATTCTGCGGAGAAGTACGCCACCGGGCGATGTTGTAGTACGCCTCCCTGAACAGAGCCCCAGGTATCCTCTTCATGCAGGTATTCCTGCCAGGCGCGATAGGCGCGGTTGATGCTCGAGTGTAATGCGAGATCCGATACCCGTTTTTCTAATTGGGGGGCATCGTATTCCCGTAACAACTTGAACGGATTGTGTTGTTCACGGGACCACAAGATCGGATCGAGTTGACGGAAGATGTTGGTGACGTCGGGTTGCCAACTCCACCAGAAATTGGAAGCGAGGGCCGAAAGTTTCTCGTGCACACTCATATTGATATTAAGATGCTCAGCCATGAATGTATTATCCTTCCATCTCGTGGCTTGGTATTCTGCAATTATGGGATCTGCAAAAACGATTGTGGGGAAGATCGTTGCGTGGTGCTTTCGCTCATGCGGTCAGAGCAGGATGCTTATTTGGGTGATATGATATGAAGGGACTGAATTTAATCAGCAATATATCCTGCTTGATTTAAGGTGTTCCATCATCAGAAGTACCACGTTCACTGTTCTCAGAAAAAGCGCGCAAGGTAACAGTGATGTAAACCTCGATGTCCACGGAAAACAACGTGAAACGTAATGATGGCATCAGGTCAGGAAGTTAGTATAACCGAGAAAATCAGAGGGTCGAGTCAAATGCTTCGGGAATAGTTGTGTGAGCTAAAAAGAGAAGCGATTTTTGGAAGAATGGGTGAAATGCGTGGAGCGGATCGAGTTGAAATGCCTCTTCAACAAGCAGGATGCCACGATAGCTTGCACAAAAAGACCCTGCCAGCGCGAAATGGTGCCTGGCAGGGTCGAGAGTTCTACAACGTCGATGTTGAGTTCAAGAATGATGTGTCTGAAAATTACTCTTCGAGTTCAACATTCCAGTAAGCCTCACTCATAAATTTCGACCAGCTATCGATCCGTTTCCCGAAGGAAGCGTAAATCGGTTTCCAGGGAGGACGTACTGGCTCCACAGCGAGTGGCATATGGGCCTCTTTGGGGGTTTTGTCCGCCTTTCGCTTGTTGCAGTTGATACAGGCGAGAACGCAGTTCTCCCAGTTGGAGACACCACCGCGTGAACGCGGGAGGACGTGGTCGATCGTCAATTCCGCGCTTCCGGGTTGTTTGCCGCAATACTGGCAGGTGAACTTATCCCGGCGAAACAGGTTTCGTCGGCTAAAGGCCACAGTTCGCTTAGGTACCCGGTCGTAACCAGTAAGCGTAACGATTTCCGGAATACGCAATCGGGAGTGATTGGTGATGATGCAAGGCTCATCATGTCCCGGGTCAAGTTCTGCCCAGTCGTGCCACGTATAGGTAGCGTAATTGTCCGGGTCGACAATGTGGGCAGATTCATTCCAGACTTTGATCAGCGCCCGCGAGACCGGCACAATTCCGACCGGTTGCCAGTTCCTGTTCAGAACCAGCGTAGGACGCGACAGTGATGAGGTAACCATATTCAACTTCTCCCGTAACGGGGTTGATGTTTTTCGGAGTCGATAACAGGTTTTTCAAACGAAACAGATCCCTTGAACAATTACCGGCAACGAATGTGCCAGCCTCAAGTTCTCTTGCATGTTTGAGTTTCCTAGTTGTCAGCCAGATCTCTTGTTGACGCAAGATGAATCTCAATCATCTCACAAAATCTTAAAAATCTCGTAGGCCTAATCAACAGGGTTGATTCAGTTTGCGATACATCAAAACGCCATTTAACAAAGTGATATTCTTCGCACTGAATCAATGATTTTATTGTCTCCGGACTCTGCCGTTCTCTGCCTGTTGTTCGAAGCGATGATGTTCGAGGGCAATAATGAGGACAGCAATCGAGTGTATATG
>JAGQQC010000149.1 GCA_020426395.1 Planctomycetaceae bacterium | reverse complement strand
AACATCAATTCTGGCAATGATTTTCCAGGAGAACAAGACTCTCTCCTTTTCATCCCTCAGGAGAATCCCGTATCATGTCCTCCTGTTCTTTTATTTAGCTCATCTCTGCAAAGTGCCACTTCTCTCTTCATCATCAAATCTACTTAAAATCAGACATCTGCATTTCTATGAATACATTTGCCGCTCTTACTCCCTATTCCGGCTATCTGGACATCCTCTCCCGGGATATCCCCGGTGTCCTCTGGAAAGTCGCCCTGTTACTGGTTTTAGGCCTGCTGTTTGTGGCATCCGGTGTATTTCTCCCGGCGCTGCTGTACAAGAAGAAAAGCGAATCCGAACAAAGCGAAACCGAGGAATCCTCCCACGGCTTTTCGGTGGTCAGTTTTCTATCACTTTCTCTGATCGGAGGGATCGCCAACTGCCTTCTCTGGTGGATTTTGTCCTATCATCTGACCAAATCATTCTGGCCAGGCATGATCGCCACGCTTCCGCTCACAGCCTGGGGAATTTTCAAAGTCAGCAGGAATTGCCCCTGTAACTGGAAAAGTACACAACAAACCCCGTTCATCGTGGTGACATTAATCGCCCTCTTGATCGGTATCTGGCACCACGGTGTTGTGGGTAACCAGATTGCCTTGCAAGGCAAACCGGACGCTCCTCCCGAGCAAATGATTGTGTTTAATGACAGACAAAGTGATGTCAGTTTTCATGTTCTCTGTTCGACGTTAATACAGGAATATGGTCTGCCTCGAATTGATCCCTTCGGCACTTACAATGAAAAATATATGCCTCTGGGACACGTTGGCTATTCGACCCTCATTGCAGGTTGTTCTGAATTAACACGACAGGATCCTTATTGCATCACGAGTGCCCTCTGGATTCTAACCTATCTGATGCTCGGTTGGTTGGCGTTATGTTGTGTCGAACAATACCAACTCAACAGCGACGTCGCGATTGTCGCCGGTATCACTCCGTTATTGTGGGGGCAATTAGGGGTTCCCAACCTGAGGTTACTTATCACTCCGTCGACGATCCCGAATTTGCAGGGACTGGAAAGCAAATTGGCTGGAGATCAGTTCCACAACATTCCACAAAGCTGGTCAATGGTGTTCGGCCTCGCATTCCTCTTCTGCTTTCAGCAATACCAGCAATCAGGTCGGTCATATCGCTGGTGGCTGGCGGGCATTCTCAGCCTGATCGTTTCGGGTTGGGTGAAACCTTCTCTCTTGATTCTGTTGGGACCAGCATTAATCATCTGTATGATCGTCAACCGGAATAACCTGCGCGAATGGCTTTCGCTGGTCATCAGCATGGCTCTGGGAATGCTGGTCTACTGCCTGTCTGCCTTGATGGCTGATCTCCCCTCCGGCAATAAATGGTTCTTTACATTAACTCACGAACGCTTTCTCTCAGAAATCATCGAATATCAATGGATTCCCTCTCTCACCTACTTTGGATTGGGGCTGGGGGTCGGATTAATTTACCTCGTCCTTCGTTTGAAAACGGCATTTCCCGACATCAAAGCTCGTCACGAATTGAACTGGGCCGACTTATCCCTGATCGCAGTGTTAGGCAGCCTTCTGTTCGCACTTCTTTTCAGGGAACTCAGCGGTGATATTGTATTCAATGAGAACCAACCCAATATCCGCTGGGGGATTTCCGCATCGATTTCGATACTTTCCTGCTTTATCGTCGTTTGTCTGGCAAAGGAGAAATATTGGCGCGACCAGTTACAACTGCCTGGTTGGTTACGGGTTTGTGCAATCGTTCTGGTCGGAGTCCACTTGTTCAATGGCCTCATCTACGCTGCTGTTTACCCGCTTTCAACCCCTCGACTGGCCTTCATGAAAAGCAAAGAGGTATTTTTGGATGTTCACGCACAATCCGACCTGGATGATCGTTTTCTGGTCGATCCCAAGCTAATGGATGAATTCGTTTTTGACCTCAACAAGAACAACCAGCTTTATGACCTTAATGCCTACCTTCAACGCCCATTGGCAATGAATTTGTGTCTGAAATCGATTGAAGAATTACGCATCGTCGAAGCCTGGCACGTCTTCTGTAACACCACGGAACCGGAACACCTGGGAGAGCTGATTGGATATCTCAATCATCGAAATGCGTTGATCATTCATAAGAATCGCATTACAGCCACGAATTTCCTCAAAGAAAATGGTTGGTCGAAAAAATCGGACCTGGGCGAAGAGTATCAATTCTGGGTTCAAGAAGACGGAATCGTCCCCACACCGGTGTTGGAGCTGGATGCTGTCTTTGCCAAACGTCTTGATGAGGAAGAAGCCGCGCATCATGAAGAGGGCCATAATCACTCCGGGACCAATCCACCTTCAACGCCGTAAATTATTTTTCGCACCATTCGTGTTGACCGTTTATCTATGAAACCACATCGATTATTCACCGTCGAAGAAATCCTCTCCCGAATCGAATCGGTTGTGGTCGATCTGGAGGTCCACGGCGAGACCCACCAGACCGGAATCGCCCAGACCAGTTTCAGTTACAGCGAACACCCCTACTCGATTGTCCTGGCAACCAATCAAGGTTGGTTAAAACAAGCGGCTGAAAATGATGCCGTTTCACTCATTCTGACCACCCCACGAATCGCCAAACTAAAATCAGATGACTTTGCCAAACCCCTCCTCCTGTGTCAGAACCCGGACGAAGTTTTCTACTTTCTGCACAATCAGGCGTTACACGCAGAAAGTTATGAAATCACTCCCGATACATATTCTGCAGAACATCACATTGACCACACAGCCACAATTCACCCCTCCGTCGTGATGGAAGGGCCAATCATAATTGGTGAAGAAGTGACGATCGGGCCGTTCTGTTATCTAAAAGGGCCGATTGAAATCGGTGCCGGGACGATCATTCAAGAAGGTTGCTCCATCGGCAACGAGGGATTATTCACGAAACTCGTGGAAGGACATCACCAACACATCCGCCACTACGGAGGTGTCGTTATTGGCCCACGGTGCCAAATTCATTCGGGTGCCCGCATCGCTCGCTCAGCTATCTTTCAATCAGCAACACGACTGGAGGAGGGAGTTTCGGTCGGTGTCGAATCTGTTGTGGGACATGATTGTCACGTTGAACGAAATTCGATAATAGCATCCACCGCCGCCATTCTGGGAAGGGCGCATGTCGAGGCATCCTGCTGGATCGGAGCAGGCAGCTTGATTTCCAATTCTTGTCGCATTGGGCATCACTCCTCTGTTAAAGTGGGAGCTGTCGTAATCCAGAATCTGGAACCGAACTCAACCGTGTCGGGGAACTTTGCGCGTGAACATCATCGAACTTTGCGAGACTTGATCAAATGAGGCTGACGATGCAACCTCTTCGCGAACTCCCTTTCCGCGGTGAACGTGATTACGTTCATGGTACGCATCTGTTTGATCGTTTGACTGAACTGGATCCTCAACCGAAAAACATCGATTACCAGTTACATCGCCAGATCTATCATCAATGTGAAGTTTCCTCAGAACCAGATCCCGACCGCAAGCACGATTTAGTCACTACGTACAAAAGCGATGGACTTGCGCTGTATGTCTATGAGACAGAACTCCCCGTAGTGGAGCGGGTTCCGTGTCTGGAAAAAGCCATTTGTGCAGAGTACGAGGTTCAGGATAAAATGATCGAGTTCAATACTCCTCCATTACCTGAAGCCACCTTCATCGAGTCCATCGTAGCCGCTTACAAAATGATCCTGGGTAGTCTCTACCCGGAGAATTCCAAATACCTGTTCGCACGTCTGATGCTAAAGGAGATTCCGAACTCGGGGATGATTCGAGTTCGTCACCAGCGGCAGATGGGACCCAATTTTTTTCAAGGAGAACTGCGTCGAGAGGATGAACCGCTGGGCTCCATTTTCTTTGGTTTGAATCAATGAGTAATCCTGGAATTGAACGGATCGGAACTTACCTCCCGGCACAGCGTTTGAGTCTGGCGGAGTTGGGAGAAAAGTTCGATGCCAAACCCGATTTTGTCAAACGCAAGATCGGTTTCACAGAACTCGCACGCAAAGATGAAACTGAAGAGTGTTCCGATCTCTGCGTGAAGGCATTTGAACAGATAGCCGATTCACTTTCTTTTTCCTTCGACGAGCTCGATTGCCTTGTCGTTGTCACCCAGAACCCCGATTCCGGCGCGATTCCACATGCAGCCGCACTTGTCCATCAGAAGCTGAATGCCCCCGCCTCTGCCTCCTGCTTTGACATCTCACTCGGTTGTACTGGATACGTACATGGTCTCTCCATCCTGAAAGGGTTTATGCGAGAGAATGCTTTTCAACATGGGTTGTTATTCACTTGCGATCCGTACTCGACAATCATCGATCCCGACGATCGTGATACGGCGATGCTGTTTGGAGATGCTGCCACTTGTACGGTCTTGTCACCCAAATCCGCATATCAACTTGGAAAAACGGATTTTGCGACGGAATCCAAATCAGCTCATGCCATTCAAACCGATTGCTGGGGTGGTCACCTGGCGATGGATGGCAACCTCGTGTTCCGATCCGTCAGCCTGACTGTTCCGGGACTGATCAAACAAAATCTGGCACGAAATGAAACCTCCCTTGAGGAGCTAGACCTCTGCCTTGTTCATCAGGGAAGCAAATTCATCGTCGATACGGTTCGTAGTTTGTTACGTCAACCTGAAGAAAAAGTCCCCTTCCTCGCGGGGCCTTACGGAAACACTGTCAGTTCATCGATTCCACTCATGTTAAAAGATGTCCTCCAACAGGCTCCGCTTCCTCAGCGTATTTTACTAACGGGTTTCGGAGTTGGGCTTTCCGCAGCCTCGACAGTGATTACCCGTACCGACACAATCTGAAACAACATCTTATTGCACAATCAATCACGGATGAATTATTCCTCTCTTTTCATTTCTGATACCGGCATTCTGTCGGTCTCTTTGACTCTTCTTTTATGTTACGGATAGACAATCATGCCTGCACCAGAAGAAATCGAAACGGCTGTTCGCGCCAGTATCGCTCAGGTCAAAGCGGACGACTCCTTGCAACTTGGCTTGGAAGATAACTTCGATGATTACGACATCGATTCGCTCGACCGCATGTCGATCATGTTACAAGTCGAACAACAATTGGGAATCAGTCTCGAAGATGAAGATCCCAACAACCTGAGTTCCATCCAGAAATACATTGACCATATAACGAACATGTAACGGCTTTTATGACTTCTCCATCAATCACTTATTCTGTCGTCATTCCCTGTTATCGCAGCCATGCCTGGTTGGGACAACTGGTTGAGCGTCTGGAACAGGTCTTTCATAAAATCGGGGAATCTTTCGAGATTATCCTCGTCAACGACGCCTCTCCCGATCAAACCTGGACGACGATTGCTCATCTGGCAACGGAGCATAATTCAGTGCATGGAATCGATCTGTTGTTCAATGTCGGCCAGTTTCGTGCCACGCTGTGCGGAATGGAACAGGCCCGTGGGCGGTATGTTCTGACGATGGACGATGATCTGCAACATCCCCCCGAAGAGATTCCGTTACTTATCAATAAAATGCAGCAATCTCCCGACTGTGACTGCGTGATCGGAGCCTTTCCAACACCGCAACAGTCGGCCTGGCGAAGGTGGGGCTCCCGATTTTCACAAAAACTGAATGCCTGGTTCTACGGAAAACCTCCGGAACTGAAGCTCTCCGCCTTTCGGCTTATGACACGCATCACGGCAGCAGCGATCTGTGCTCATGGAACGATTCGTCCCGTAATTGGGCCGCTACTCCTGAAATGCACAAAGCGGATTGTGAATGTCGATGTCCGCCACGATCCACGTCCTTCCGGTCAAAGTGGTTATTCCCTGAGCAAACTGGTCCGCGCCGTTATCGATTACATCGTTGCCGGTACGACCGTCCCGCTAAAGTTTTTCAGTGCTCTCGGTCTTTTCGTATCTTCGATTAGCTGCCTGTTGATTTGCTATTATCTGGTGATGTATTTAGCAAATGAAATCCGAGAACCGGGTTTCACGACGCTCGTCCTGCTGGTCACCTTTTTCGGTGGCACAATCCTGCTTGCGGTCGGTACACTGGGAGAGTACGTCATCCGGGTCGTTCAGGAGACTTCCAAGTCTCCCCGCTACATCATCCGCATCGACACAAAATCCGATTCAGATAACCCTTCCTGAAATAACCAGGACTACTCCATGCGCTACATCCTCTATTTGATTTGTCTGATCACCTTCTCGCTCAATAATCTGTCTGCGGCGGATCCTGTGAATACTTACAATGGTATCACGACCCCACTCTGGGAAGGAGAACCTCCTCAGGCGAAAGGGAATACCCCCGCAGATATTCCTGAATTGACGTTACACCTCCCTCCTGCTGACATCAAAACAGATAGCGCCGTCATTGTCTGCCCAGGTGGAGGATACGCTCATACGGCAATCACCTATGAAGGACACGATGTCGCACACTGGTTTAATCAACGTGGTATTACGGCATATGTGCTCCGTTATCGCCATTCGCCGAACTATCAACATCCTATTCCGCTGATGGACGCTCAACACGCGATTCGAATTGCTCGTAGTCGTGCGGATGAGTTGGGATACAACCCGCATAAAATCGGTATTCTCGGTTTCTCTGCCGGAGGACATCTGGCATCGACCACTGCGACGCACTTCGATGACGGCGATGCATCCAGTTCAGACCGGATTGAGCAGCAAAGTTGCCGCCCCGATTTCGCCGTACTGGTCTACCCCGTCGTCACGATGCAGGACGATTTCACCCACAAAGGAAGCCGTAAAAACCTCCTGGGCTCGACGCCCGATCCCAAATTGATCGAAGAGCTTTCCAATGAACGCCAGGTGACATCCGAAACACCTCCCACATTCCTGGTACACACTACGGGAGATAAAGCAGTGCCAGCGGAAAACAGCGTCCAGTTTTACCTGGCTCTGCGAAAAGCAGAGGTTCCTGCGGAATTACATGTGTATCAGGATGGACGCCACGGACTCGGCTTCGGAGATCGACCGGATACTCCTGAAGCTTACAAGGAATGGCCGACCGCTCTGGAAAACTGGCTCAAAACGCATCAGTTCATGAAAGAGTAACTTTTCAGTTACTACCGGCATCGCCCAAGGTCACTTTCAAAGAAACCTCTTCCGTCTCTTCGGAATCAGGTTTCTTTCGTTTCACGATGACAGTGATCGTCTCCCGTGGTTTGTATTGCCGGAGACCATCTGCTAACCCTTGAATATCGGAGACCGTTATTTCGCCAAACTTGGTGATAATGTCCCCCCCTTTGAGTCCGGCCGTTTCTGCGGGAGATTTTTCCTTAACTCCATTCAGCAGGAGCCCTTTTACGTCCGCAGTGTAGTTCGGTAAAACTCCCAGGTAAGCCATGCCGCCCCGCCCCATGTGGGATTCTGGTTTTTCGGTTTTCACATATTCCGGTGCCGATTCCAACTGCACAACGTTGTCGAACAGGTTCAAAGAGAATTGAATAATTTTTTCCATGCCTGCGATATTTAGCGTCTCGAAATCATCACTGGGAGTGTGATACTCCTGTGTGAATCCGCTGAAGAAATGAAAACAGGGGATGTCATGGCGGAAGAAACTGTAATGATCGCTGGCTCCCATTACCCCCTCGATTTTGTTCAGCTTTAATTTGGTTGATTCATTGGCAGACTCAACCAGTGCATCAAATTCTTTCGCGGTTCCTGTTCCATAAACAGTCAGTTGATCTTCCTGTAAGTTTCCGACCATATCGAAATTGAGCATCGCCACTGTTTTTTCCAGAGGATACAACGGATGCTCGACGTAATAATCGCTTCCCAGCAATCCCCGTTCTTCTGCGGTAAAGGCAATGAAGATCACTCGTCTGGGTAATAAGCTTCGGCGAGTGGCAATCCGGCGGGCCATTTCCAGTAAGGCGGCTGTTCCTGAGGCATTATCATCCGCCCCGTTATGGATCGCCGTCACTCCACCGGCCAGTGAACCGGCGCCACCATATCCCAGGTGATCATAATGCGCCCCAATCACAATGGCCTCTTCCGCGTGGGGACCATGTCCGGGTAGATAACCGGCCACGTTATAAACTTGCGCATATTTTTTTTCGAACTGCACGTTTAGCGACAAGTGAATATTCCCCATCGGCTGCGAGATGGGTTTCAAATTCTGATCCAGTTCGGTTTCCACATCCTGTAAAGTCGCCAACGGTTTTCCGTCACTGGACTTGATTGGGGAATGAGTGAGAAGTGTGTTAAAAACATCCTGTGAAATTTGCAGGAATGGAATTTCGAAAGAAGACTTCCCAAATTTGTCTTCCGGTTCAAGTTCGTCCGGTTTCTCTTTTGTCGTAAATGGGGGATTAACCATGATGACAGCAGCTGCACCTTGGTCCTGGGCCAGTTTCAGCTTGGTGCGCAAATAGGAGTGCTTTGTGATTTCCATTCCGGCAAAGACAGAATCTTCTTTTCCCTGTTGTGGCTCATACCGCAGAATCACCACAATTTTCCCTTTCAGATCCTGCCCGGCATAATCGTCGTACTGAAAATCGGGAGCCTGAATTCCATATCCTGCGAAGTACAAATTTCCTTCGACAGTTCCGGTTCCTCCAATGGTGTAGGGGCTGAAGTCGGTTTTCAGGTTGAGTGTTTGTTTCTGATCTTGAGAATAAGCAATTTCAATCTTGGTTTGTTCTGGATCAGCGAAGATTGAATCGGGTATTTCCATCTGTTGGAAATAGGTTCCATCTTCTACAGCACTCTGGATCCCCAGTTTCTGGAACTCCGCTCGAATATAATCGGCTGCTTTGTCCAATCCTTTCGTTCCGATCCCGCGTCCTTCAAGTTCATCCGACGCAAGGTACTTCACATCTTCTGAAATTCGGGAAAGGACCGTTTCGTTCGCCCGGGAAATCTGTGAGAGGAACAGAGAAGCAACGGATAACAAGCAAAATGACATCCACTGAGATGTTCGTCGCAATTTCGGCATTCGTTTCAACCTTTTCGGGCGGGAATTAAATAGAACCCAACTGGTTACTCAAATTAGAATTGACGGACTGGTCTCAGCATTGTTTCGCGTGTCGCAAGAAGCGTCAACCCGATCAGGATGAAGTTCAGACACGAATGTCCTACTGAGGACCCAATTCCAGAACAATCCCATTCTAGCCATTCTCTGATCGATTTAATCCGATTTACCAGCTTTGACCGTGAAATTTCAGCACTGAACCGGCATATATCTGTTTTCCCTGCTTTATATGGGCGATAAAATCGGCGGTAGCTGGTGAAGCGTTGGATCGACTTATTAACCCACCGGAGATGGACGCTCTCACTTTCTGAATAACCTGATCGAACAGGATCTAATTCGACCGAATATCTCTTCTGGAAAATAAGGAAAGCAAGAAACATGCAACGAGTATTCTATCTGGTCCTGTTTCTCAGTGTCGGGATGGTCTTGTTGGCAATCTCTAAAAATTCTCCGGTCCAGAGCCAAGAACTCCCTCGTATAACTGAATTGTCCGATTCTGATGAATTATTTCTCAATTCATTAGAGGAGGAAGACGTCGATGACTTTGCGCCGGACGTTGATGGATACTTACTGCCGAGTCGTGGATGGGTCGAGAATCTGGTCGAGAATCGGGCTGTTCTGGCTTTTGAACGCCCGGGGGTACTGGAGTATGTTGAGCCTCGT
>JAGQQC010000148.1 GCA_020426395.1 Planctomycetaceae bacterium | reverse complement strand
CGGCTCCAAAACCCTCGGCAGCTCCCCCATCATCAGGTGGTGGGCGCGACTGATTTCAAACAACACCAGTTCCTCTACTCATATCGAAACAGTATAGAACTTCAAGGTTCTCAAAAACCTTTTCCGAGCAGGATAATCAGCAATGGAACATGTTAAATCATTTTTTTCCGGACTGGCTCGACATCACTATTGGCTGTTAGCTGTGGTCGTTCCCATTCTGCTCATTTGGGCATGGAGTGGCATGGCGAACACTCTGGACACGAACATCAGATCGCGAAAAAACGAGATTGATGGTGCGATTAACAAGATTAAAACCACAGCAGGTCCAAACGACAAGTGGATTGAGCGTGCCAAGCAGTTGAATGAAATCAACGAAACCCAGCAGGACGCATCCATCGAAAAATTATTCCGCTCACAAAAAATCAAATTCCAATGGCCCGAATCTGTTGCCAGCCGTGTCGCAGAGATGGAACTGAAATATCGCCAACAGTTTTCTGATTACGAAATTCTGCGCGAGTTCGCCGGCAGCATTCCCAAATCCGGACAACGCCAACCCAACGGGTACCATAACGAACTGACCAAGGTCGTTAATAGTCTCGAACCTTACGATGACATCACCAAGACAGGCAAAGTGATTTTGACACCAGGTAATATTGTAAAACCTTTCCCTGGTGCTGAAGCCTGGTTACCCACAGAAAATGCCGTTATTCCAACAGACCTGGAAATCTGGGATGCACTGGAAGATCTCTCTCTTAACACCACAATCGTGGAGGCCATCCGAAACATTAACTCGTCTGCCATCTCGATCGGCGAATCTCCTATCAAAATGATTCACGAGATCCGCCTGGTTGGTGGAACTTTTTCGAACTTCCGCGATCCAAGTGGTTATGAAGATGTGGCCATTGCCTCAACTGGTGGCGGTGGGGGAGATATCAATCGCCAGATTCTCCAAAAAGTTGCCGATGCTGGGGGCTCTGCTTCGCGTGGTAAGCGAGACAAATTTGAATCCGAAATCCGAGAGGAACAAGCCGCACAGAATGCTCCCTCCGGCGGAACTCAGCTTCGCGTGACCAACCTGGGAGGTAACCAGGCCCACTTTGAAGTATCAATGCAATTCGGCGGAGCTCGACCGGATACGGAATCGGAAGCATACAAGCAGGCTCAAAAACGCAAAGAAGAACAAGCCAAAGCTGCGGCTGCCGCTCTTAATCAGGACTCAGATCGTGGAGGAGCTGATCAAGAGAAGATGATGGAAGAGTTTTTGAAAGAGCGGGCCAAAGCAAACGCACCCGCTCTGGATAAAATCGCCATTGACACCGAAACCTTCGTCCGACGGAAAGGTGATCGTTATATCGACTTTGATGAAACGAAACCTTATGTCACCCGAGGGTTTTATATCGAGCTCACGATTGACCATCGAAAATTGCCCGAATTACTGGGCAACCTGACAAACATGCAATACCCAACCGTCGTTGCCCGGGTTCAATCGGTTTCTCGTAAACACAACCAAAGCGATTTCACTTCTCGTTCAAGCGAGGGACCCGGAAGCGGAAGCCGTAGCCGTCGTGATGACGATGAAGAAGAACAGGAAGCACCGACATCGCCCAATCAGCCGAATGCGACAAACACGACTCCTCAAGTCGAAGACAATATTAACGACACCTTGTTAGCTGACCCGTACCTTTCCGATGTGGCAATCGCCGGTTATATGGCCGTCTTCAAATTGGAAACGATGATGGACAAACTGAATCCGGAAGAAACAGCTCCTGCTGAAGGAGATTCTGACAAGCCTGCTGATAAAGAGCCGGGCGAGTTGAATCGATCCCAACCAGCGATCAATCGTACTGAATCAAATAACGGACGCGAATAACGAGCGATATTAGTTAACACGTGTTCGACCTCACAAAAACTTCACTTTTTGACGACTCTGAAATTCGGAAACAGCTATGAATTTCAAAAATATTCTCACAAACATTAAGACAGCCAACTACAAGGAATTCTTCGTAAATCACGTTGAAAAATTCCTGGTAGGTTTTGCAGTGCTGTTTGTTGCGTATTGTCTCTATGCGACTAACTGGTCGTTTGAGAAACGACATCCGCAAACATTACTCAATCAGGCCCAAGAGGCCAAAGAGAAATTTCTTCAGACAAACTGGACTCCCGAGGAACGGGCAAAGTTCGAAGCGAACAGCAATCTCGACAGCAAAATCCAGCAGATTTTGTATCCGATTGCGGTTCACAAATATGGCTTCAGCACGGATATGGACTGGCCCATCTTCGAAGAGCGAAAACCTGCTGTTGAACCCCAATTCCTGGCAGTTCGCGGCCTGCAAGCCAACGGAGGACGTACACTGCTTGATTTGATCGATCTCAATAAAGTCGAACAAATCGAGAAGGATTCCGCGACAATCGCGACAACAAATGAAGAAAAGTTTTCCGACTCTGATAAAGAAATGATGGAACGATACGGTATAACCCCTGAACAACTGAAACGGGCCGAAGACGCCGAAAAAATGGCCCGCGAAGGAAACACAGGGGCTCCCGGTTCCCGCGGACGTAATTTTGCAACAAATACTCCTAGTGGGCGCGATGGAGATCGTGACGCTCGACGCGAAGAACGTCGTTCCAGCCGCCGAGAACTTGGCAACCTCGTACGACAAAATTCTTCCATTTCTGAACCGCATCGGTTTGTTTCCATCACGGGAGTTTTTCCAGTCCGCCAGCAGAAACTGGAACTTCTCAAAGCGATGAACTCGACATCGATGGCTCGCACCGTCATGAATATCGATTCCCTCTTTTATGATTTCAAAATCGAACGTCAAATCGCCCAACCTGGCAAAGACCCCTGGAGCGGAGATTGGCAGGAAGTCAGTCGACCCGTCACGGAAAACATTCTTCGTCGTTCAGCGGGTTTCGCTCCAGAGAGTGTTAACCAGTTCGTAACCAACAATATCTTTACGATGCCTCTTCCTTCTCGAAGTCGAGGTAGCTGGGGACGCTATGCGTCTCATCCACTTGTTGAAAATTACGTTCTCTCTCCAGAGGAAATCGAGCAACAACTGAAAATCGTCTCTGACATGGTGGATACAGAGCTGGCACGGATGCGTGCCCAGGAAGAAGCCAAGGAAGATCGCGGAGGTTTTAGTAACTTCGTCTACAACGTGAATCAGTTTCAAAATAATTCAACTTCGGATTCTTTTCTCGATTCACTGTTGAAAGACTCACAAGATGATCGAAACCAGAAAATCATCGAAAAACTGAAAGAAACCGCCACAGCGGAATCCAACTTGTTGTTATTTCGCTTCCTCGACTTCTCTGTCGAGCCCGGTCAAATTTACCGATATCGTGTCAAATTAGTATTCCATAACCCGAACTATCAAAAAGAACTGTATAAAGTCGCTTCTCCTGAAATCGCGGAAGGTAAATTCCGGGAATCTCCCTGGAGTAATCCCACATTACCTGTCGCCGTGGTGGACGACCTTCAATACTACATCGCCAAAGACCCAGTCGAAGTACAGGGCCGCTGGGGGACTTCAGTCCAGGCTTACCAATGGCTGGAAAAATTCGGCACCTTGATTAATGAACGAATCAATCTCAAGCTGGGAGATTTCGTTATGGATTACCAGAAGCGAACAGAAGTGGTTAAACCGAGCGAGCAGACTGTCTCTAAGGAAAACGCCGATTTTACCTCTCACGAAATGCTGCTCGCACTCGAAGCACCAATTGAACTTGATCCGGAAATTCATTCCGACCTGCAATTACCGAATTCAACAGGTCGAGATTTACCAGGGATGCCTTCGATTGGTGTCTTCACGACTCCCACAGGTGTTCTGAAGGTTAAAGACAATATCGGCGAAAAGAACATCGAATCACAACTGGAGAACACCGTTAAATTCGAACGGTTGACCTACAACCAAAGCAGTGCCATAAATGACGATTTAAGCAGTTCCCGAAATGATGATGACGATGACCGTGACAGTCGTCGCGAACGTCGTCGTGAATTCAATCCGACACAACGTTTCGGAGGCAAACGAAACTAGCCAATGGCCGTTTGCTTGGATTACAGCTTAACTCAGTTTGTTAAGATACTGTAGAACCAGATTCTGAAATCCCTCAACCTCCTCCGCTGGAGCTTGAGGGATTTCTGCTATTTGGTCCCAGGATCCGCTCACGAGTAGTTCGACGCGTTCCAACGGAATCTGACGCTCCAATTGCCGCATCAGTGACATGCCTTCTTCCGTCGTGAGCATTTCATGAAAATGATCTTGTTTTCCGACCAGATGATGCGGGTTTCGATTGAGCACCAAATCACGACAACGGTCGGCGATTTCCAGCAGGCCAGCCTGACAGGCAGCTTGCCCTGCAAGCAACAGAAGTTTATCACGACCGGAGTACTGCCGCTTCTGTTCCGAAACAATAGCCAATTGCAGATAGTTCAGTAGTGCCTCTTCATGTCGGTCCATGTTCTGCATTCCAGCTCAATCTGAATGAATCACTTCAGGTGTTTCATAGAGGTAGATTCAATTACGAAGAAGCAGGAGAAGCATGCGGATGTGACTTCTCATAGGTCTCCCGCAATCGACGCGTACTGACATGCGTATAAATCTGGGTGGTGCTCAAGCTTTTGTGCCCCAGCAATTCCTGCACACTTCGCAAATCTGCTCCCCCATCCAGTAAATGTGTCGCAAAGCTGTGTCGCAAGGTGTGAGGAGAGGTGACCAAATCCAGTCCAGTCTGTTTCAGATATTTCTCCAACATGCGACCGATACTCCGCGTTGTCAGTCGGTTACCAAATCGATTGAGAAATAAAGCCGATGCAGATTCCGCGCCTCCTTTGGGGTTCGGTTCCCGTACCTGGATCCAGGAGAGGAGTGCCCGTGTAGCATAGCTTCCGACGGGAGCAATCCGTTCCTTGCGGCCTTTTCCGAAGACACGCAAAATTCCCGCGTCCTGATCCCAGTCGTCTACATTCAACCCCACCAGTTCGCTGACACGGAGGCCGGCCGAGTACATGGTCTCCAGGATCGCTCGGTCCCGTAATCCCTGACTGTCTTCTTTATCCGGCGCTTCCAGTAAGGATGCCACCTGTTCCGTAGTGAGAAAGTGAGGCAGGCTGGTTCCCAAACGGGGGGTGCGCAAAGGTTTGGCCGGGTTACTGTCCGCCAGGCCTTCCCGGCAACAGAAACGGAAAAAGCTGCGAAGACAAGCCAACCGCCGGGCGATCGTACGTCGAGAGTACTGGCATTCATGAAGATAAGCCACGTACTGTCGCAGTTGCGCCACGTCGACTTCTCGTGGTTCAGGAAGCTGTCCCACGTAGTCCGTATAATATTCGGTCAGACTTTTTAAGTCTTCGGAATAAGATTTTTCAGTGAGCTCCGATGCATTTTTTTCGATGGTCATATATCGAATAAACGCATCTATCGCTGCATACATATTGCTATTTTCCCAGGGGAAGATACCACGGCTCTATTTGAAAATTTGCCGAGTGCTGCTGGGGAGCTTTTGTGGAAAGTAAGGCTGGAATTTTTCTGCCTGCTGCTGTTCTTCGTGAACACGTCGCACCTTCTGGCTAAGAATAGCTGCGTCGTACCAGGTAAAATTCAATTCGGGATCAGCCGCTTTCTTGCCCAATTGCTCCAACAACACCTGCGGACTCGAATCGTCATACAAAAATATATAACGTTCCGACTCTTTGACCAGAGCAATTACGTTCATTCCACGATGCATTACATTCTTTCCTTGAATCGTCTCTCGATCCCGTCCTGGAGAGACAAAGCCTGATTCTGCAGATTCACAGCACAAAAACTGTTTCTAAACGCTTTCTATCAGGGACTAGTCTGGTTATCGGTTATCCTGGTTAGTGATCACTTGAATTTTCGTGGCACGAAGATGATTCGCCTTCGGGCTTCTCCGCCGTGTAACATCAACATTTCCTTAATCATCAGATGCGTCACAAACCGGATATATTCATCTTTGCGATGTAAGCGGGATTCCCAGCTACCACTTCTTGGATCACCGCTTAATTCGTAATAATCCCGAAAGTTTGCCACCAGATCGGCATCAGTTGCATCAAAAATCCGGCTGTACTCCATGATTGGTTTCGTCACCAGCGACTCTGCATACCCGGGCAATTCTCGCGGAATTGATGGCGTGATCTGATACGACTCCATCGAAGGATGAGTTTTGACAGACTTGGGAAGAATCGGACTAGCCGAGTTCGTTTCTGGTTGCGCTGACTTTTCTGGCTGAACTGGTGGAGGATTCACTGGTACTGGTTCTGCAACAGTCTCTGCCGGAGGTGCTTGTGGATTCTGAACGACCTGTAAGGGTTTGGGATTGCTGACCCCAACATGCGGAACGGACAGCCGGAAGACAGGTCCCGCGATCTCTTGCACTTCCTCTCGGGTCAATTCCATGGATTCGGAGACCATGTTGACCTGCGATTGCTGGCCTGTTTCCGCTTGTCTCGGAACGTCCAATTGCAGGCCACCCGTTGTGTTCTGAAAAGCTTCGACCTGAAATCCACCGGGGTTGTAATCAGGTTTACCGAGAGTCAAAGGCTGATTACTGCTCATCGAATGGCCGAAACCAGCGGAGGACTCGTCAGGTGATTGACCACGATAATCGGGCCAGGGGACTGGCACTCGATATTTGTTTGCACGTGGTCCTTTATGCAGTTCAAACGGATCTTTCATCTCCTTTTTGAACCGCTCCCATTTCACTTTGTTTGTTTGATGTTTTCGCTTTAACCAGGCTTCGAGGCCTTCATCTTCACCCTCACACCAGGGACATTCCTCTCCTGTACAGATCCCGCCGCAATGTATGTGTTCGCAAGATTCGACACCATGCTCACAATGGCACTGTCTGTTCGCCAGGCACCGCCCATCACATTCACCCTCCGGACAGGTGCACAGATCTCCCAATTCGAGCGGACGTCGATTCGCCTCGCGATACATATTTTCGCGTTGTTCCTGTTCGTTTTCGAGACGTGTCCGAGCCAATGGATCGACAGGAATCCCAGGTATAAAGTCCCAGTCATAGGGCGAGTACCACGAAACCTTGAGCCCAACTCGAGGGGGAGCATACACCTTGTAGTCCGTCACTGCCCCTACGACGACCGCATCCACATTGAGAATCTTCGCCAATCGAATGGCATCCTCGGGGCCGCGCATTTCTTCCAGCCCATGTTGAACCATGGCTGTTTCAACCACGCCTACCGGGACCACTTCAAATCCGGGAACTTTTTGTAGCTCCGCAAAATAAGCTTCTGCAAATTGCCTGCCGTCCACCGAGCGTTCTGAACTCAGGTTGAGAAAGGGAACAATGGCAACGGTAGAGAGCTCGGGCATCGGATTCGTCACGCCTGTATCGGTTACAACGCAACCGACCAGCAGGGGAACGCATGTTAAAAGAAGCACCAACAGCCGCATACCGGCGCACTTTCTCTCCGGGAAATAGAAACACTCCACCTGAGAAAGATCGGCCTAACCGGTGAAGGAACTTTAATCGGAAAAGTTGATCCAGACTCCCTCTTTTGAAATAGACTGAAGTTTGTTTTCCTGCGACACAGCACCCAGCCTATTCCCCCTATTCCTCCAAATCCTGTCTCAAGATACGAAGGAATGGTTCCACATCGGTTACGAGGCCGACGGTCTGGAATGTTCCACGGTCGGCCAACTTGGTGACGGTCGCTGGATTGATGTCGATACAGACCACCTTCACGGAAGCAGGCAGGAGATTCCCCACGGCAATCGAGTGAAGCGTCGTGGCGATCATCAGAGCAAAAGAGACCCCTTGTACTAACTCCCGCATTTTGCGTTGAGCTTCCAGGGCATCAGTCACGACGTCGGGCAGGGGACCATCGTCCCGAATACTGCCTGCCAACAAATACGGAATCGGGCGTTTGATGCATTCGTACATAATTCCATCAGTCAGTAGCCCCGAATCAACAGCCGCTTGAATGCTCCCTGCGCGACGAATGCGGTTAATGGTTCGCAGATGATGTTCATGTCCCTCTTCAATGGAGCCACCATGTTCCATTGAAATTCCCAGACTGGTGTTGAAGAACGATTGCTCGATGTCATGGGTCGCCAGTGCGTTCCCGGCGAACAACACGTCCACAAATCCTTCCCGAATTAGATAACTGAGATGCTCACGACTCCCCGTATGGACCACAGCAGGTCCCGCTACGACGAGAATCTTACCATCTCCAGACTTGGCTTTCCGCATTGCCTGAGCAATTTCTTTGACCGTCACATGCTTCGGCTTTTCACTCGAAACGGTGCTATTCATAAATTGGAAAACGTCCGGGTTTCCTCCGCGTGGGCGTTGTTCAGGAAGAATACGAATCCCCTGGTGGCCCACAACGATTTGGTCGCCAACGTGTACATCAGACATCGGTATACACTCGGCTAGCCCGGAATCCGTATGAAATCGAATCCCACAATCCATCTCCTGCCGCGTGACGGGAATCCATTGTTCCTCGACTCGAATCTCCGTAGCAAGATTGGTCGTCGCGTAAAAATTCTCGGGCAGAACTCCTTCCTTATCCACCGATTCCAATTGGCAATCAGATTGATCATATACCTGAGCACCATGCTGCGCGATTTGCTGTAGAATTTCGCTCAAGGTGTCGGCATCAGGCGCTCCTACATTAATAAGGGCACGGCTGTCATCCTCCTGCTTTTTGCCAATTTCGACCTCATCGAATTCAAAGGCGCCTCCCATAGAAAGGATCAAATCCAGCACCTTGGGTAACAACAGGCTGTCGATGATATGCCCCTCCAATGTCACTTTTTCCCAGACCAGAGGAGCAGCAGTTTCCGAATTCCGGGACGTTTCCTGATTGTGAGGCATGGTTACCTTTCGATGATCTAGGCGGTCATGTATAACGAGCCGGGAGAACGATTCTTTCCTTAGAGCCGGTTTTCAGCAGACAGAATTTGGAAAACTTCTTTCTGAAAATCGGATGAATCCCAGGAACAGCGTGATCCCCCACTTCAGGTGGATCGTTCTGTTCGGATACATTCGTTACACTGAAATTCTACGAAACAGATTGAATCCAGGGGACAGCGTTATTCTCATTTTTCTTGAACCTCGTCAAACCCCATGAATTCATCTTGATTTTTTCGTTTTCTCTCCTCTGCTTTTCCAACCGACTTCATCCTCTGTGAATAACTCGACGACGCTCCCCAGAAAGTCAGTCCCCTGATGGATACATTGATAGAAGAACTAATCAATCCCTGGCCATGGTACTTCCTGTTGCTGTCAATTCTGGGTCTACTGCTCCTGTTGGGTTGGGGAGCGGATATGCTGGTGGACGAGGCGGTCGTTCTGTCCGAACGAGCCCAAATTCCCAAAATCGTCATCGGGGCAACCATCGTTAGTCT
The DNA here is from genome assembly GCA_020426395.1 of Planctomycetaceae bacterium. GTDB lineage: Bacteria > Planctomycetota > Planctomycetia > Planctomycetales > Planctomycetaceae > Polystyrenella. The sequence continues at coordinate 299 of JAGQQC010000148.1, read as the reverse complement.
TGGCACAACGATGCCAGAAACCGCTGTTTCGGTCTTCGCCGCCTTACAGGGAGAACCTGACCTCGCACTAGGAAATGCGGTCGGTTCGGTAATTTGCGATACCGGTTTAATCCTCGGTATCGCCTGCCTTATCACTCCACTTCCGCTGCCAAAACGAATCGTCAATCGACAGGGATGGCTCCAGTTGCTGGCAGGAGTACTCCTCGTACTAGTTTGCTGGCCCTGGAACGCGGGTTGGGAAGAAATCAGGGCTGGGAGCGTCAGCGGAAACATGAGCCAGATACTCGGCTTTGTTTTTT
>JAGQQC010000147.1 GCA_020426395.1 Planctomycetaceae bacterium | reverse complement strand
CTTCGAATTTCATCGTGGAAACTATCGTCACGACTCCTCTGATTGGAGATCAGACGTGTGCTCTTCCATCTCTTCGAATTTCATCGTGGAAACTATCGTCACGACTCCTCTGATTGGAGATCTGGGGCGGAAGTATGGTGTCCAGGTTGTTGATGACCTTCTCGTCGGGTTCAAATACATCGCCCAGACGATGGATGCACTGGGGCCGGATAAATTTATCTTTGGGGCTGAAGAATCATTGGGTTATCTCTCAGGTCAATATTGTCGCGACAAAGATGCCGCCGTCGCGGCGATGTACCTCATGGAGTTCGCTGCGGAGCTGAAAGCGGGCGCGGGGAAAACATTATTGGATCGATTGGACGAGCTTTACATCGAGTACGGTTACTATCTGGAAGGACAACGTTCCAAAGTTTGCGAAGGAAGCGACGGCCAGCAACAGATCCAAAATCTGATGAAAGCTTTCCGCACCTCTCCCCCAACCGAATTAGTGGGGAATCGTTTTCTGAAAGTACAGGACTACGGTACACACGAAATTCGGACTCTTCCGGAGAACACGAAATCAGCCGATTTACCGGAGCCTTCAGGGAATTTGATGGTCTTCATCCTGGAAGGAGAGGCGGCCCGGTTTCGTATTGCAGTTCGCCCATCCGGGACGGAACCGAAGATCAAATTCTATTTCTTCGCCCAGGCCGATGTTCCCGATGCGGAGAAGCTAGCCTCGTCGAAAACAGCCACCGTTGACGAATTGACCCGTCTGCAAGATGCTCTCAGCGAGTGGATTGATGCACAGCTTGGGTGACCAGATAGACCGGTTATAACGGTCTTCCAGAATGCCCATTTCCTCTCTCCGGTCCTGTAATACAGTCAAATAAGCGACAGATGCCTGAAATCCGGTTCGATTTCAGGTTACAGGCTTCCTTTTTCCCAACATGCCCTGCAAAATAAATCCTTCCTACCCAACATTCCCCCCCCTTTGAGTTAGCAACATCTTCGGTTGAAGAGCTCTTCCCTGTTTCTCCACGATGGGAAGGCATGGGTTCAGTTTAACTAGAGGAGTTGATCCCCAACTCCTGCGATCCAGCCTCTTCTGCGAGAGAGAGTATCCAGAACTCGATCTGTTTCCTCCATCCGGTTGTATTGAGGATTAAGGAAGATCTGGGGTTACGGTGATGATCCAGAATTGTATTAAACACGAATAGAATAAATTGATAGCAACATGAGTGATCAGAAAATCGGTATCTGGTTAATTGGAGCCTGGGGTGGAGTCGCTACTACCACCGTGACTGGGCTGGCCGCGTTACAACAGGGGCTCACACCGGAATACGGGCTCGTCTCTGCCTTGCCACAGTTTGCAGGGTTGAATCTGGCGGACTGGTCTCAATTCATTGTGGGAGGCCACGAAATTCGGGAAACCAGTTATCACGAAGCGGCAGCAGATCTCCACCAAACTTCGCGTGTGTTTGAATCTTCTACGCTCGACAAGATTGCGGAAACACTCAAGCAGTTCGATTCCAATGTGCGCCCGGGAACATTAATGAATGTCGGCCCGACGATTACGTCTCTGGCAAATGGCGAGGTTCTGAAGTTCACGAACGAAACTCCAGCGGAAACACTCGCCCGCCTGACACAGGACATCGCTAATTTTCGAGAAGAGCACGACCTTGCGCATGTGATTGTCGTCAATGTTTCCTCAACGGAACCTCCTCAATCTGACGAAATCAAATCTCTGTCATGGGCCGAATTGGAAGCCAAAATCAAAGCAGGAGATTTCCCGGTTCCCGCCAGTACCTTATATGCCATCGCAGCGATGCAGGCGGGTAGTTCGCATGTGAATTTCACTCCGTCGATCGGATGCGATCTTCCTGCACTTGAGGAACTCGCACAGCAGACCGGAACGTTGCATGTGGGACGCGATGGTAAAACGGGTGAGACCTTGCTGAAAAGTATCCTGGCACCGATGTTCGCCAATCGTCATCTGAATGTCATGAGCTGGGTTGGACACAACATCTTCGGTAACCTCGATGGTAAAGTGCTGGATGATCCGGTCAACAAGTCGAATAAGGTGCATTCTAAAGATCACCTGTTAACAGAAATCCTGGGTTACAAACCGCAGACATTGGTTTCGATTGAATACATTGAATCGATGGGCGACTGGAAAACAGCTTGGGACCACATCCATTTCCAGGGGTTCCTGGGGACTCCAATGGTGATGCAGTTTACCTGGCAGGGGTGTGACTCACTGTTGGCTGCTCCGCTGGTGCTCGATTTAATTCGATTTACGGAACGCCAATGGCGTCGTGGGAATCAGGCTGGCATCATGGGCTTTCTAAGTTCCTTCTTCAAAAGCCCGATGGGAACCGATCTACCCCAATTCCACAAACAATTCGATCTGCTCGAAGTGTGGGCAGAGGAAGTTGCTGCCGAATAACAGAATCCCTCGAACTGCCCACTCGTTGTAAGCTACATTGAAACTGACTGGCATTCCTCTTTTCATGCAGAGAGAGATGCGATACCTTTTCGCTGTGAATGCCCCCTCTGATCTCTGCTGAGGAATCGCTGTTTCATGTCTGTTTATGACTATCCGGTTCATCCTGTCTCTCCGGAGGAATCGTCAGCACCAGAGACCACTTCCCCTTGTCCGGTCTGTCAGGGAACTTCTGCCCTGCCTCGTTATCGACTGAAAGGGTTGCGGTTTCGATTAGTGGAATGTGAGGGCTGCGGGACGGGGTCGCTTTATCCTCTTCCCGATGTGGCTGAGATTCCCGATTTTTATCCGCAGGATTATTATGGCGAAACGGGAACCAAGTTTGTCCCTCCCGTGGAAGCGATGATTCGCTTTATCAGTCGCCGCCAGGCTCGTAAAATGGCCACCGGCTTGAAATCGGGGGATAAGGTGTTGGATGTAGGCTGTGGTCGAGGGGTACTGCTGAAATCATTCCTCGAACTGGGGCTCGAAAGCCACGGAATGGAAATCAGTCCGATGGCAGTCGAAGGAGCAGACGAGCGAATTCAACTTCGATTTGCCCCAACACTCAAGGAAGCGGGTTACGAAGCTGAATTCTTCGATCAGATCGTCATCTGGCATGTCCTCGAACATCTGCTTTATCCCCGCGAGACCATCCAGGAAGCATCTCGCCTCTTAAAACCGGGAGGGCGGCTTGTCGTCTCCGTGCCGAACTATTCGAGCCTTCAAAGCCGGTGGGCGAGAGAAGCCTGGTTTCATCTCGACTTGCCCCGACATTTATTTCATTTTCCGGTTGCGGGACTAAGGCAGCTACTGGAAGAAAATGGTTTTCAATGCGAGCAGGAACATCACTTCTCCCTGAGGATGAATCCGTTCGGCTGGGTGCAGAGCTGGCTTAACAGGAACCAGAATCTCCCGCGAAATACGTTATATACATTACTGCAAACGCGGGGTGGGGCAGAAAAAGAGCAGCTCTCGACGGGAACCAAGCTGAAGCAGAAGCTGGCATACTACCTCGGTATGCCGGTCGCACTGCTCGTCAGTTTCTACGCAGCGATGCGAAGCTCGGGGGCGTCGGTTACGATTATTGCACGTAAAAAATCGTAGCCGTGCACATTAAAGTATCTAAAACGCAATGCATGTGAAGCGCAAAGCAAACAGGACGTGCTTTTCTCGTCGTGAAAAACTTCACGGAGATGCACGTCCTGAATTGGATGATAATAATTGATCGCGCTGTTACTTGTGGTAACCCAGGCTTTTCACAACTTCGAATAGTTCCTCGAAGGTGATGAAGCGGCGACGATGACGCATTTTGTACTGGTCGACAGCTTCGGCCAGCTCCTGTACATCCTGATTGGCATACGTCCGTGAATCCTGAAACTGTCTGCGCTCGGTAGAAGGGCGACGCGTCTCCGAATCCTGCTGGCGACGATCAACAAATTCACTCTTTTGTTGGTCGAAAGTCTGTTGCATCGAATTTCCTCGTAATAAAATACGGCAGTATCCCTATCTATTTCGGGTATTACTTCACAAGAAAGTTAGGTCAGGAAATAATTAAAGCAAGTCATTTTCGGAACCTTTGACGTTTTAAGGTGTTTAGCAATTCCCCTGATATACGCTTTCTGCCGTTTAAGGCTGTTCTCCTTACTGAGACGAAGGATATCCTTCTAGGGGTTGAACCGAAGGAGACGAGAAGGGCTAAGGCAAGCCTCTTCAGGAATGCTTTGAATGCTTGATATCACTGTCGTATCGATTAATCAGAATGTAAGGAAAACATGTTCCAGCACTGCGCCATCATCGGAAGTGGAGCCATGGCGACTGGCTGCGCTGTTATTTTGGGTCAAAAGGGAATTCCGGTTTCGATCTGGTCTCGAAATGAAGAGCATGCCCGAGCCATGCAGGAGGAGCGAGAAAACAAGCGGCAACTACCGGGGATCAAAATTCCCGATTCCGTAAACATCACGGCTGATATGCACCAAGCTTTGGAAAAAGCAGACATTATCGTGGCTGCTGTGCCGACTCAATTTCTCAGAAGTGCCTTGCAAAAACTGGCCCCTGCGCTAAAGTCAGAGCGTCCCCTCGTGAGTGTGATCAAAGGACTCGAAAACGGAACGTTAATGCGTCCCAGCCAGGTCATTTCAGATGTCCTCGATCAGCGTTCAGTGGTCGCATTAGGAGGCCCCAGTCACGCAGAAGAATTCGCCAGCGGCTTACCCGCGTCCGTGGTCGCGGCAGGAGGTGACGCTCGATTGACGCGTCAGGTGCAGGAACTTTTCAACACCGATCGTTTTCGTGTGTATACGAACCTGGACATCGTCGGGGTAGAATTGGCCGGGGCACTCAAAAATGTGATTGCGATCGCAGCGGGAATCTGCGATGGATTAGATTATGGTGACAACGCGAAATCGGCTCTTGTTGCACGTGGCCTGGTCGAAATCACCCGATTTGGCACTCGGTTAGGTGCTGAACCGAGTACGTTTTACGGGCTGGCGGGCATTGGTGATTTGATTACGACCTGTATCAGTCCCTTTGGGCGAAATCGTCATGTGGGAGAACGATTAGGTCGGGGAGAAACGCTTTCCCAAATTGTGAATGAGATGCAAGGAGTCGCTGAGGGGGTGGCCACGACTCGCAGTGTGCACGAATTAGCACTGGAGCGAGAAATCGAAATGCCCATTACAGATGAGGTCTATGAAGTCCTGTTCTCCGAGAAGTCTCCCGTTGAGGCTACTGATTCCCTGATGATGCGCCCCCCGAAAGATGAGTAGCGACGAAAAACGGCCTGGCGGGGATTTTTCATGCTCTGTCTTTATTAACAAGTTCTTATCTTTTCGCATGGTTGGCTGGCGGAGAATTCAGGTAATAGCCAGAAGTGATGCAACCGGTCTTCTTTCCCTGATTTCAGCAGAAATGGCTAAAAAACGACTGTTTTCGATCGGTATTTGAGGCTGATGAATGCCCTAGTCAGGGAATTTTCAGCAATTTTCGTCAATACCGAGACGCTTCTCATTCGTTGTCGTTCTGGTATGATAGGGAGGCTGGGCGAAGTCTCCTGAATGGATGTCCAATTCTGTTCAGGCATTCCAGCTTTGCGAAGAGTGTGGAAATTCGATAAAAATAACCCTCTCTGCTCCTAACCCGTTTCCCCGCTTTTTGATCTGGAACAGATCGATATGCCAAAAACATCGAGCGGAGATCATGACGGAGCGCTACAATTCTGTTGTGAAAATTGGGTTTGTTTTAGACGAGACCGTCGGGAAGCAGGGGGACTGGACTTTCGGAAAATCGAATTCCAGGCTGCTTTCCTCGACTGGACAGGTTTCAGGCGGAACCTTAAAAATCGGTAGTTAACGAGAGAATTCCGATTCTGAAAACGACAGGTATCGGAAATTTCTCCTTTGTTTTATGACTGTTATTGTGAGGTCTTGAGGGCGACTTAGTTGTCCTTCTTGACTAAGCAATACTCCCAGGAAAAAAATGCACATGGCGAGTCACTCTGTAATGGACACTGTTTCAGGCATCGATCCCAACGAAATGGAAGAATGGTACGAATCGTTGGAAGATGTTTTGCACCGCTATGGCCCCAAACGATTGCAGGAATTACTCGTCAATCTGCAAGAGCGTGCTTACCTGCGGGGAGTCACATTACCGTTTACTGCGAACACTCCTTACATTAATACCATCACTGCCGATGATCAGCCCCGCTATCCAGGAAACCTGGAGATGGAACGGCGGATCAAAAGTATCATCCGGTGGAACGCGATGGCGATGGTCGTCCGTGCGAATCGAGTGCATGACGGAATTGGTGGTCACATCTCTACGTTTGCTTCGTCAGCAACACTCTACGAAGTTGGTGCGAACCATTTCTTCCGCGCAAAAAATGAGAAACAGCTTGGGGACCTGGTTTACTTTCAGGGACACGCTTCACCTGGAATGTATGCCCGCGCATTCGTCGAAGGTCGATTGGATGAATCTCATCTCGAACGGTTCCGACAGGAAATCCCGCGAGGGGGTGGGCTCTCTTCATATCCCCACCCCTGGTTAATGCCCAATTTCTGGCAGTTTCCCACCGTATCGATGGGACTGGGTCCGATCACCGCGATCTACCATGCTCGCTTCTTGCGTTACCTTGAGCATCGCGGCGTTATCGATACTTCTCAGTCTCGCGTTTACTGTTTCGTGGGTGATGGTGAGGTCGACGAACCCGAAACCCTCGGGGCGCTCACGCTGGCTTCCCGGGAAAAACTGGACAATCTCTGCTTCATTGTGAACTGTAACTTACAGCGGCTTGATGGGCCGGTTCGGGGTAACGGTAAAATTATTCAGGAACTGGAAGCCGCCTTCCGCGGAGCTGGCTGGAACTGCATCAAAGTCATCTGGGGAGGGGATTGGGATCAGATTCTCGCCGGTGATACAGATGGTAAGCTTGTCAAACGGATGGGCGAAATCGTTGATGGTCAGTACCAGAAATATGTCGTCGAGGGGGGCGCTTATATTCGTGAGCACTTCTTCGGTGTCGATCCAGTGCTCAAGGAGATGGTGGAACATCTCTCCGATGAACAACTCGAAAAACTGAAGCGAGGCGGTCACGACAGCGAAAAAGTTTATGCTGCCTATAAAGCGGCGAGCGAGCATAAAGGCTCACCAACCGTTATCCTGGCAAAAACTATTAAAGGGTATGGTCTTGGTGAAGCGGGTGAAGGTCGTAACGTCGCGCATAACACCAAGAAAATGAACGAAGAGGAACTCTTCGCCTTCCGATCCCGTTTCGGTATTCCGATTCGAGACGAAGAAGTCAAAGACACCCCTTTCTACCGCCCGGCCGAAGACAGTCCCGAGTACAAATACCTGCAAGAACGTCGCACGGAATTGGGAGGTTATGTCCCGCACCGGAATCCGACCGATGAGAAACTGGAAACGCCGACACTCGAAAGCTTCGACAAGATGCTGCAGGGTTCTGGTGGAAAACCAGCTTCTTCCACAATGGCCTTCGGAAACCTGCTCTCTGGTTTGCTCAAAGATAAAAAAATTGGCAAGCGGATTGTGCCCATCATTCCGGACGAAGCTCGTACCTTTGGTATGGAAGGTTTGTTCCGTCAATGTGGTATCTATGCCAGTACCGGCCAGCTCTACGAACCGGTCGACCGTGATCAGGTCATGTACTACAAAGAGGCCAAAGATGGTCAGATCCTCGAAGAAGGAATTAATGAAGCAGGTGCAATGGCTTCTTTCGTCGCATCGGGAACTGCGTATGCAAACCTCGGTGTGAATATGATTCCGTTCTACGTTTATTACTCAATGTTCGGATTCCAACGAGTCGGCGATTTGATCTGGTTGGCGGGAGATTCCCGAGCCAAAGGTTTTCTTGTCGGCGGAACATCCGGTCGCACGACCTTGAACGGGGAAGGGCTCCAGCACCAGGATGGCCACAGCCAGTTGATTGCCACAACCATTTCCAACCTGCGCGCGTACGATCCAGCCTTTGCCTACGAGTTAACAGTCATCGTGCAGGACGGTTTACGACGGATGTATCAGGAAGGGGAGAACATCTTCTATTACCTGAGTGTCTACAACGGTAATTACGTAATGCCTCCCATGCCCGAAGGGGAAGGGATTGTTGAGGGTATTCTGAAAGGAATGTACCGGCTGGAGAAAACAGAGGGGCAGGGAGCGAAAGGTACTCGTCCGCAACTCTTCGGAAGTGGTCCGATTTTACTGGAGGTTCAGAGAGCACAACAGATCCTCAAAGAAAAGTACGATATTGGTACTGATGTCTGGAGTGTGACCAGTTACAGCGAACTCGCCGAGATGCGATGGCGGTTCAGCGCTGGAACGATTTGCATCCCGATTCGGAGCCTCAGCAATCATTTTTGCAGCAGCAACTCGCCGACATCGACGGACCGTTCATCTCCTCCAGCGATAACATCCGGATGGTCGCAGATCAAATCCGTCAATGGGTTCCAGGACGCTATACGGTGCTCGGTACGGATGGCTTCGGACGCAGCGATACCCGTCCTGTTTTGCGGCGACACTTCGAAATCGATGCGGAATGTACCGCATTCGCAACGCTTTCCGCATTGGCCGAAGAGGGAGCATTTGAGAAGTCGAAACTCAGCCAGGCATTGCAGGAACTGGGTATCGATCCCGACAAAATCGAGCCCCGCACGGCTTAATTCGCTCCGCATAAAGAAACACACCCGCACCTGTTGCTTGGAATACTCTCCAACGAACAACGTGCGGGTGTTTGTTTTGTCGACAAGTCCGCGTGCGATTACTCAGTCGCGGTTCCGAAGACATCCTCCGCTTTAATGGCATTTGGCAGTTCAACCACTGCCTTTACGAGATTCAGTTTTCCGCCGCGGAGTTCGGTCACTTCCAATTCGATCGGCTGTTCCGCAGCCAGTGCAGCGGGATCCAGATTCACGAACGTCACGGAGTGATTTTTCTCCAGCATCACGGGCACCCGCGGTGTCGCTTTAACGATCAATCCCTTGTAGTCGGGGTAGTCGGGGACATCTTCCAGAGAAGCAATTTCCCCAGTGATGTCGTAACTGTTCGTGCTTGCACCTGCCTGAGCCCGGGCTTTAGCCACTTTCCCCGCGGGAGGGCGTTTCCCCTTGGGGAACTGGTAAACACTCACTTTGCTGATGAACAGCATATTGTTTGTCACCACTCCGCTACTCGACATGAACAGGCCGGGACGGAGAAATCCATCGTCTGCAGGAGCGCGCACTTCCACCTGCACCTTGGGGGTGAGCATGAATTCGTGCATATTCCCTTCATCGTCTGTCACGTGCAGCGTTCGCGAACGACCTTTCTCAGCAACTTCGGTGACTGTCCCATTGATAGTTTTGACCATCGGGCCTTGGGCAAATGCCGCATTGATGGACATTAGCGAAAGAACAATTCCAAGAGTGAAACGCATCAAGAAACCTCGCATTTGATCCAGTGGACTGGGGGCAAAACGGTTTGCTTCGCCTGGCAATACTTCGAGTCTACGCTGTGCGCACCCCGAGAACAACGTTCGCGAAAATTCTAACAGCATCGCTCCAGAAACCTGTGCAGGCCGACTTGAGTCTCGGAAGCTCTTGTGCGAGGATTGCATTGACGATCGTTGACATGTGCTGGGATGCGCCCACAGGTTCAGCGGTGAGATCACTTTCTTTGAATTGATAGGAACTGTGCGGAAATGTCAGAGCGAACGATTCGAGTCGGTATGCTGGGAATGGGGATGATTTTCGATGAGACCTATCGCCCCTTTTTCGAGAGCGCTCATCATCACGGCTTATACGACAAACGATTCGGCGCGGTTGATATCGAGTTTCG
>JAGQQC010000146.1 GCA_020426395.1 Planctomycetaceae bacterium | reverse complement strand
GGTTATCTTCCGTCGATAGCCTGGGGACAATATCCCGGGTTTGCTAAGAAACCGTTAATTACTGAATACGATATTGACGTAAGTTGGCCAAAAAAATCGGAAGAGCTCGCCCCGTTCGGCTGGGTGTCCGGGATGGCCCTGGACAAGGACGAGAACATCTGGCTCTTCAATAAAGGGGACAATCCCGTCCGGTGTTACACAGCGAGTGGAGAACTCGTTCGGACTTGGGGACAGGGGGATTTCCAGGATCCCCACCATATTCGGATTGACCACGAGGGGAATGTCTGGGTCGCCGATTTCGGCCTGCATATCGTGCAAAAATACACCCCGGAGGGAAAGCTGCTAATGCAGCTGGGAGAGAAGGGAGTGAATGGTGAAGATCAAACTCACTTCAATAGACCCACCGACATGGCCATCGCTCCCAATGGGGATATTTTCGTAACGGATGGTTACGGGAATCGCCGTGTGGTGCACTTTGACAAGTCGGGGAAATACATCAAGGAATGGGGCTCCTATGGAACAGGCCGAGGACAATTCGTGCTTCCACATGCCATCGTGATAGATGGCGAGGGAAAGCTGTACGTCGCCGATCGGAATAGTGGACGGATCATGATATTCAACCAGGAGGGGGAACTCCTCGACGAATGGTCGAATATCATCATGCCTTGGGGAATGTCGATCAATGCCGATGGGGATCTCTGGGTATGTGGCTCCTCTCCTCACTGGTGGAAACGGGGAGAGGCTTATCCCGAATTCAAGGACCAGATGTTTATCCGGTTCAGCACAGATGGTCACTTGAAGCAGGTTTGGACAGTCCCCCTGGGGGACCGGAACGATCGAGATTCCGTCAAGCCGGGAGAGGCAATAGGCGTTCACTGCATCGTTCAGGACAAAAAAGGGAATCTCTATGTCGGGGACATTTATAATGAGAATGCGATGAAGTTTTTGCCGGTAACGGAACGCCCAGCGCCTGAAACTTCCTCCGACTGATTTTGCTGATTATGTGGGTATTTTCATGAAGTGATTTACTGCAGAAAGTCTCCGCCGTGCTTTATCGAATCTTTACTTTCAGTCTGATTCTGCTCTGGGCTACTTTTGTCCGGGCGGGAGAGTATTCTGTCTCTACATTTGAAGTCGATGTTACCCCACCGCTGGGGCACCCCACGATTGCCAGTTTATGTGGGCCTGCGAAAAAAATTCTTGATCCGCTATGGGTTAAAGGCCTGGTCCTACGTGGTCTCAAAAAGCCAGTGGTCGTAGCGGCCATTGACTGGTGTGAAATTCGAAACCAATCGTACGACTTGTGGCGCGACCGGATTGCCGAGGCTGCCGGAACGACCCGCGAGCAAGTCATGCTGACCTCCGTGCACCAGCACGATGCCCCTCTGTCCGATAATGAGGCCCAGCAGATTTTGACCCGGTACGGTTATGAGGGTTTGATGATCGACCTCGCATTCCAGGAGGAATGTCTGGAGAAGGTGGAGAACGCCATTCGTCACAGTCTCACTCAAAGCACTCCGGTGACCCATTACGGCCTGGGGCGGGCAGAGGTTCAAGATTTGGCCAGTAATCGGCGTATTCGGACGGAGAGCGGGAAATATGCCTATTATCGGGGAAGTTTCACGGCGGATGAGTCGATCCGCAATCAGTCCGTTGGAGAGATCGACCCGGAACTCAAAACAATCAGTTTCTGGAACGAAGATCAGCCCGTCGTGGCAGTGAGTACCTATGCGGTGCATCCGATGAGCTACTACTGCCGGGGGGAGGTCTCTTCCGATTTTGTGGGAATGGCCCGCCAGAAACGGCAAGAGGAAATGCCGACGGTCTTTCAGATTTACTGTTCTGGCTGCAGCGGCGATGTGACCGTCAGTAAATACAACCAGGGGGATTATCCCAGCCGGGTCGCCCTGGCGGAACGATTGCAGCAGGGAATGCGGGAGGCCTGGGAGAAGACGGAGACCTTTTCAATCGATGGACTGGTATTCAAGGCTTACGAAATTGAGCTCTCTCCTCGCAGTGCGTCTGACTTTTCGATATCTGCATTCGAAAAACTCCTGGCTGATCCACAAACTCCGCTGTCACGACGGATTGATGCGGCGATGGGAATCAGTTGGCTGAACCGCGTTGCGCGGGATGAAAAAATCGACTTGCCCGTCCTCGATTTCGGAAACGCGAAATGGTTCATTCTGCCAGCGGAAGCATTTGTCGGGTATCAGATTGAAGCCCAGAAAATGGCTCCCGAGACATTCCTCATGATTCCCGGTTACGGGGAATGTGCCCCCGGTTACTTACCGACTAGCCTGGCAATTGAGGAGAATTTCGATGAGGAACACCATTGGTGCCAGGTCAGCAAACGAGCCCCAGATGAAATGCAAAAGGCGTTGCGATTAGTTCTTGAAGTGAAGCCTGATTAATCAGGCTTACCGCAGCGCACAAATCCCTGTTAGTATCCGTAGGGGGCAGCATACGGCGTTGAGTACCACGGTTGGTAAAGATCGTGGTAGTAGCGGTAGTTGTAATGCCCATACCAGGGGGTGTGATAAAAGTGGTAATAGGCGTACGGATGGAATCCGTAATAGAATGGGTAGGGGTAATAATAAGGATAGGGGGTTCGTGAATACGGATAACCCAGGGGACGGCGGGTTCGCTCGATGCGAGGAATGGGGCGGTAATAATCCTGCGGGTTGTAACCGTAGATTCGTTTCCCGGTGCTCAAGGGATACTCTGACCGTCGATTGTGATCGTAGAGGCCGTATTTCTGCGCGTAAGTAGGGCGATTGCTATAAGATCGACGGGAGGAGTGGTAGGCAGATTCACCGGCAACTGACAGGTCGCTGGTCCAAATCAGACACAACGCAGTGAGAAGAATGAGATGGATTGAGCGGAGAGGCATACCAAATTTCCCCATGAAAAAGGAGCAAGGCTCGATCCTGAAAACGGAACGAGGGCCAGCTGAGCGGGGAAATACTCAGAAAAAGGGGGAAGCGTTGGCCACACTTGATATCCATCGTAGGAAGCGGGCTATCCACTGGTCAAGAAAATTTCAGGGTTGCTTCCCGGATTCAGGAGATTCAAACTCAGTCCCTGCAAGGAAATTCGTTGATCAGCCAAGCTCGAAGAGAGACTGAGTTTTGATGATCGAATAATTCTCAGGGTAAGTATGGTACGTATGTACCAGGAAGCTGTCTTCAATGGCTTCCGTGTGGATCAGGCTTAATGGAGCGAGTGAGAATCGATGAGATGAGGGGAACTGGCAGACCATCTTCACCTTACGACTGTCGATCAGCAATTCCTCGTGGATTCGATAGTAGACTTCCGAGTCAACCTGTTCTACCTGGCAGCAATTCTGGTAATTGACCCCAAAGGAAAACTCGTATTCATGGTCTCGACATCCTTTGAGGTGGTGTTGAATGAGCCTTTTTTCCTGGGGGAGCGGTGTTTCCAGGGGAGTAACGACCTCTGTGATCAGTTTATTCTTATGCTGAAAACAGATCGTGTGCCCAGCATCACAGATGTGAATGGTGGCTGCGTATTCTTTGAAACGGATCGTCATCCCCTGATGTCGAGTGAATAATTCGGGGTGAACAGAACGTTCAAAGAGGTGAAATTGTATTTCCGACACATCGGGCCGGACTGAACTCAAATTCATGAAGCCATTCCCGGTCTGAAACAGGGGACTTTTTCAGTCAGTAATTAGTCGTGTTAAAGAGAAGTCCCTTCATTCTTTTACGACTCATCTGAGGCCGATTATAGAGGGGGGTTGAAGCAGCAGAAAGAGGCTTGTGATTGCTTTCCGCGATTTTGAACAGCTTATTCAAAAATCAAAGAATTGACGGAGAAGAGGGTTGACTCCTTCCCTCAGGAAAAGTCGATCGCGACAGAAAATCATTCAGCCGGAATGCCCAGGATGGCAATGATAATTCCCAGTAGAGTGAGAGAGCCATACAGCAAACAGTAACGGACTCGATGGTGCAATTTTTCATGCTGCCAGGCAACCAATGTTGCGACAGCGCATTGCAAGGCGTAGTAGATGGCAAATGCACGCGAAGCATAACTGATGATATGAAACACATTCGCCGTCCAGGTTAAGACCAGCCCACCAAGCATGACAATGGTGTATCCGATTTTCATCGAAAGTTTTGTTTTTGAAAGCTCGTGCACCAGTCCCCCACAGCCAGCCGTATCGGCCACTGCGGCGCTGAATTGTGCGGCCACTGCAGCCACGACCAGCATGTAAGGCAGGATGATCGCAATCGAACGGGTGACATCGATAATCGCCGTCTCTTTAGTTTCAATTTCTGTACCGACGAACGAGACCGACATGAGATAGACATAGACAGCGTAAATGAATGTTGAAAGCCATTGGGACCATTTCATGCTGTTGATGCGAGTTTCTGAGTCGTATTCTTCTCCCAGATATCGCGAAGTTTCAAAACCTTGAACGCAAATCACCAAGCCAAATGCGATGTACAGTGAGTGCATTGAGTGCGCGTGGATTGGGTTGGAAACGACTTCGCCCCTGAAAAAGAGGGCAACTGCAAACAGAATCATGCCAACAAGCAGACCAGCGATGATCGATAGCTTCATACCGACGGCTGTTTCTTCAAGGTTTTCCAGTTTGCCGAGACCAAACAGATAACCGAAGAACCCGATGAACAGCAGCACGGACGTGGAGACGATCCGAGCGGCAGTTTGACTATCAAAGCTGGTCAGAGAGACGGAAAATGAACCGAGCAGGTTGATGTAATATGCAACCGAGATGATATACGCAAAGGAAAGCATCCAGCCTGAAGCCGACTCTACTAGTCGGACATAGTGGGGAAGTTGTTTTTCTTTCGATTCGTAATTACGAATGTTGTAGCGAACAGCGTTTCCGAATAAATAGGCGACTCCACATAATGCAAGCATGACGAGGGGGGCAAGCTTGCCATATTCCCGGAGCAGAATAGGGCCCAGTACCAGAAATCCACTTCCGATAATCGAAGCCAAAGGAGTGACCGTTGCTCGCCACCAGGTTGAAGACGCGACTTTCGGCAGAAAAAGGATGGTTCCCATGATCAGCGTAGCAATAATAATCGCGGCTGATGTTCCGAAATCATACGCCGTCATCAGGTCAGATCTTTATCGCTTACAGACGAAATTGACGAGGAAGGAAAATGAGAATCAGGGAGTCCAGATTGTGGCCGCTATATGCTGCTCGGGATGCTCCGCAGTTGCCCAGTAATACATGGCAACCAGTTTACCATCTGGACGTTGGACTAGCCGGGGGTAACCACAGTCAGTCGACAGGCTTCTCTGGCTATCGGGATCATCGGGTAAAGAATGGAAGTCGTCTCGGATAATGAATTCAGGACCCCAGGTCTCACCTTTGTCGCTGCTATAACGACCTCGAATTTCACCCACCAGACGATCGCCATAGATACAACAGAGTCGACCATCTTGTAACAATACTAGAGCGGGGGGATTCGAATGCGTTCGCATCACTTTGACGGTACTTTGACAAGTCCAGCTTTTGCATCCATCGGTAGATTTCCAGGTCTCCACGGTGCTTTTTTTGCCTTGATTCATTTTGCGATAAGCGAGGACGAACTCTTTTTCGGAAAGTTGAACCGTCTGGCTCATAATGCCGGAATAGTCGTCTGTTTCAGGAAGCACCCAGGAAACGAAATCAAACGTCAGCCCACCATCGGTTGATTCAATGACACCGATTCGGCTTCGTTTCTCCTCACCTTCTCCCACGCGTGCTGTGATGAAGATAAAGCAATGTTTGTCATTCTGCACCAGGTAATCAGTTCGAGGATTCAGTTCCTTGCCTTTGAGTTCAGGATGGTCCAGCAAACCGGTTAAATGATACGGTCCGTTCCAATCCTGCCCTTTATTATAAGTGTAATAGAATCCTCCCGTGGGGTCGTCGTTTCCATGATAGCCGGTCGCAAAGATGCGGAGCGCGAAACCTGGATGGGTGAAGTCGATCGGTTCGGTCAGATTCGTTTTGCCACCACCGAGGAACTGTTTGTTATCGTCATCCAGAAATCCCTCTGGATCGTACATTTCCCAGGTCTGGCCTCCATCTTTGCTGCGAGACAAGAGTGTGTCCTGTCGCCCTGTGATGTTATGGCCGCCTTGAACGATGAAGTCTCCCTGAGTATAGGCGACGACAATTTCATTTCCCCATTGCCAAACTCCGTTATTAGCGGGCCAGCCGTGGAACCGTCCGGGCTCGATTGCCGCGATCGAATGTTCGAAATTGATCGAGGGCTGCTGGTCGGTTTCTTCGGCTTTGAGAGCAAAGCACGGAATCAGGAGGGCGAGCGTAACTAGCGGGAAAGAGTATCGTATCGGCATCGTCTGGACTTTATTTAGTTGGAAGAAGTGTGATTTCAGATTTATCGGAATCGAGAGAACAAACGCTTATTGATTTTCCGGAGGATGAGCAGAGGAGATTTTTTCCTGTAACAGTTTTGCCAGTTCAGGCAGGACCTCCTTGTATTGGGAAGCGGAGAGAGCGTTGACCATTTCTTCGGAGTCATTCGCGTGGTCATACAATTCCCGAGCGATCACTGATCCCGATTTGTGGTCACGCCATTCAGTGTATCGAAAACCATCGGTGCGGATCGAATAGCCCATAACTTCAGGAGTGGTTCCTCGTGGATAATTGGGCCGCGGAGTCTGAGTCATTGCCGCCGGAGCTCCGGGGAGGGAGGGATCTTCCAGCAGGGGGACCAATGAAGTCCCTTCCAATGCATTGGGGCCCTTCACACCGGTTAGCTCCATCAATGTTGGATAAATATCGAGCAGTTCCACCAAGGCATCGGTTCGTTGTCCTCCCTGATGATCGGGAGTCGTAATGATAAAGGGGACTCGGGCATCCAGATCGAAGACCGTTGTCTTGCTGTAGAGGCCATGCTCACCAATATGCAGACCATGATCGGACCACAGGACGATGATGGTATTCTTTTTCATATCGAGCGTTTCGAGTTCGTCCAGAACCCGCCCGATCTGGGCATCCATGTAAGAGATTGAGGCTAGATGCCCATGCTGCAACTCACGTAGGTCTTCGCTGTCGAGGATTTCCTTGTTATCGTCGATGCGATATTTAGTGAGGGCGATTTCCGGGACATCTTTGGGGTAACTGGTATTTGCAGGAACGGGAATTTTTTCCGGGTCATACAGGTCCCAGTATTTCTTCGGTGGATTGAACGGAAGATGGGGTTTCCAGAAACCGACGGCGAAGAAGAAGGGCTTATCTTGTTTTTTGATTTCGTGTAAAGCCTTAATTGCCGCCTCGGCAACCTGGCCATCGTAGTAAGCATTATCAGGAACATCACGACATTCTGTTTTACTGAGCGGTGAAGAGAAGTCGGGAGGAATATCGCCTTCCACTTTGGGCAAATCCTGACCGTGCGTGCCGTAGTGGAGAACGGATGGAATCGACCAGGATGTGGGATCCCCCTTATAATTATCCTGTCGCCAGTTATGGAAGATCTTTCCCACACAACGGGCGTGATACCCGGCTTGCATCATCGATTGAGGCAGGGTGACAGCGTCGGGACGAATTTCACGAAAGTGGGTCGGCAGGTCATAGACACGCAAAGTGTCCGGACGCATGCCCGTCATTAAGGAAGCGCGGGAAGGATTACAAACCGTTTGCTGGCAGTACGCCCGTTCAAACAGCGTTCCTTCTTTCGCGAGTTGATCGATGTTCGGGGAGATGACCAAGTCATCGCCATAACAATTCAGTTGCGCACGCAGGTCATCAATGGCAATAAACAACACATTCTTCTGAGTTGTCTTGGCTGCATCAGCAGACTCGATGGAAAGAACTGTTGCTAGGACGACACTGAAAAAGAGAATGATACGCATTATGAGATATGTCCCGAGGTGAAAGCGGAGAACAGATATGGTCGACAATTCTTCTGGCCATGTTTAGTAGCCAAAAAGATTGTTCCACTTTAACCGGGACGTCTGGGGAATTTCCAGTGAGATATTAAGCTCGATGTGGAATATTGATCTGAGAGCGAGCGCATCAATAACTGAATAGCACGTTTACAGTCCACGCGTCGTTTAAGGAAATGGTTGGTCGAAGAGTCTCGAACTCAAGCTCACGATCAAAAACATAACCTGTCTCGATGCGGATTCTTTTTCCGGGAGTAAAACGGTTTTCAGAGTTTGACAGTGGAGCGGACTCCCATCCACAGACGATTCGCCAGTCACTGTAGGTGAGCTGGTTTTCCTGACCATTTGTCTCAAGGTAGGCCCATGTAGTTCCATTCAAGCCCCCCCCCATAAATACGGAAAGCTGGCGATCGAAACTTCGCTTATAAGTGTAGGTGGCTTGGGGACGTGGAAAAGTGAACTCAAAGGTCCAGTCTTCATGGGGGCGATAATTCAAACCTAATGCAGGTACTGCGGGAAGGTCAGAGCGTCCTAATGCGACGACTCCCATGATCCATTCATATTCGGGAACTGAAGAATAGATCGCAAGGAGCCCCCCTCGGAACTGCAGGGCATCGCTACTCGTGTTCTCTCCCTCTGTATTGATAGAGATCCCTGCCCACGCTCTTGTTTTCCAGTTGTCGCTCAGCGTGCGGATCCAACTGGCGCCGATTCGGTACTCATGAAATTCACTCGGTAAATTCCATGCGCCAGGCGTGTCCAGCCAAGTGAATTCATAACCCAGATTGACCATGGGAGGGGGAGGCCCCCAGACCGGATAAGTCGGTACTGTGATTCTTACACCAGTGGAGCCCAGTGGAGTTTCCCCACCGTCAGCAATGTATTCCCCGCTCAACCCGACAATCGGCTTCATCAACTCTTTGATATCTTCCGAAGAGCGTTTTACCAAATGAAGATTCGTGGTAGAGCTCTCTTGCCCTACCGATGAAAACATCCTGTCGGGTTCTTTGAGAGCCAGAGGTAAAACTGTCCAATCATTTGTTTCAGCGTTGAGCAAAACGATTGACTCGATATTCCTATTTTGTTCTTCATAAGCGAATAATGGACCTATCAGAGCCAGACTCACTAAAGTGAATCTCAGGCTGGCTTTCTGTAGGTAAATAAAATAGGAGCCTATTCGAGACATCTATCCGCTTTGAAGAATAAATCGGTGAAACAGGTGACATAGGGGGGGCGATCCGGATTCAAAAGAGCGGAATCTGAAAGAACTGTAGTCGATTCCCCTGCCGGGACAAGAGGAATCTCTCTGTCCAAAAAAGATTACTATGTCCACTTGGGAGATCGTACCGTCAAACTGCCGAATTGATCGTTAAACCGGCTTCATTGGCCCACCTCTTCAGGATCTTACGATGCTTTTTGGAGGGGCCACGATTGGCATAGGCTCTGGCTTGAACAATCTCCAGATTAGAATTGGAAACTTCAATCGTCATTTGATGTCCTCTTTCGAGGGGATCATCTACTTGGAGTGACCAGATAGAGGTCGTCTGCTCAGCACATTCCTGGGCGTAGTCGGCAACACAATTTCGCATTTCTGAACCTTCTTCCACCAATTCGTAGATGGAGTTGATCTCCTGGATTTTCCAGTGACGGGTTGTTCCCGCGGTTTCGTTCAACTCTTCAAAACAGAACCCGGCGATTCCACTCTTATCCCAGAATTTCGTGTTGCACTCGGAATAAATGTTTTGAAAACGCCATTCTCGAATTTCTTCGAGCAATGTGCTTGGCTTACGGTCTTTCATGGTCAAGTTGGGGTCCGCCGGACCGAGCGTTTGCCACTTACCTTCGCGATAGACATGGGTATGGTTGAATTTTCTGTGATCAATGTATTCGATCACCTCGTGTGTCTGTTGCGGAAGAACTTCCGGATAACGGATGAACCACCGAATGACCGACGTCCAGAACTCGTTG
>JAGQQC010000145.1 GCA_020426395.1 Planctomycetaceae bacterium | reverse complement strand
CGAGTCCCTGTTTCAGGCTCAAAAGAAATCCAGTCACCAATTTCAATCTGATATCGATCTGCAAAATCATGTGATAGAACCAACTCTCCTGCACCACATCCACCCCGGCGATGTAATTCAAACCAGCATCCGGAAATCGCTTGCGTCGATATCTCTCCAACATAATCATTCGGTCCGGGCGAATAATGGCGTACTCTCCGTTCAAAAGCCATCCTGTTTTACCTCTGACTTCCCCATCTCTGAACTTCCCTCTGATACACATCAATCACTTGCAGGATCAGTCTGATAAATCGCCGGATCCTCAGCATGGACGACCAGCGAATAAGTAAATAGTTGCGGTTGCGACAAGTCGTATTCAAACTCCACCGTGGTACACTTTTTGAACCGCCGATACTCAGCCGTCTCCACATCTCGATAAAGCACCAGGCCGTACTTGGAACTCTCTCCATTCACATCCAGCAAATCTCGCAATTCAAACAAGGTCTCCAGCATCTCGACTTCGGAAAGTTTCAGTTCTCCCCCCTGCGAACCAATCTCTCCTTCAAGTAATATCTCCACCCCTCTTTGCGAATGACCCGTTAACTGATCCCCATCCCGAAGGGGCACTTTGAATTGCTCAAAATCCCACCCTTCCTGCAAACGCAAAGAACGAACCGGCCGTGGTAACTCATATAATGCTCCTCCCTGATAAATCGCCGGACGAAATTCCAACATCTCTCCCACTCCTCCTCCATCCTCAAGTAGACTCAACCACGTCGGGTACGTAACCGCAACCGATCTTGTCGAATCGTTTTTAAGACCTCTTGCATCGGAACAGGCTGAGTCACATTAAACGTGAACCCACCATAATGGTGGATGTCAGTCCGAGTTCGGTTTTCGACAGTCTGTCGCAGATCATTCTGAACACTCTCACTACGTCCTTGATTCAATCGATCCAGCGCATTCTTCCCCAACATCTGTACCACTGGTCTCTGCAAGACATACTCCCCCGCTGTCAACATCGCCGGCACTCGGTCTGTCCCCACCGGACCCGCCACAAGCCCACCACTGGCAAATTGTCGGATAGGTCCTCCACCACCACCTGATCCCCCCGAAATCACTCCTCCCGCGGCACCAACACTTGCTGCCACAGCAAGTTGTTGCAATTTGAGCAACAGGAAATCAATCATCTGACTCACCTGCTGCAATCCAATCAAGGCGGGTACCACATTCACAGTCACTGGATATTGAGACAACAACACCAACTGCTGACCAATCCGTCCCAGCAACTGGCTCACTCCCTGCAGAGGTCGCGACATCGAACTCACCTGTCGCGACATCCGACTGAACACATCCTGAAACTGTCCCGCCCGCTGCAACCGGTTTTCAAAGTTCGTTAAACTATTGACAACTTTCCCTAGCTCCCGATCAAGATGCCGACTGTCTCCCAGAATCCGCACCGTCAATGACTCGCTGAACTCCCCCATCAATCACTCCCTCTCCCTGGCAAGAAGTCCCACTCTCATACATTCCTTCACAAGGCTGTTTCCCGTCTATTTCGTGAGCCTTAAATTCGACTCACTACCGGCGCCACTTCAAAATCACGCCCGTCGAACGAAATTAAATTGAACTCATCCCCCTCAGTCATCGTCAGCGATTCTCGATACACTTTCGCAAAGACAATTTTTTCACTCGCCGTACCTGCCGGATCAATCAACGTAAACTCGAACTGCAACGTGTCCTGCTCACCCGTCGCTGAGGTACTCACCACCTCAGTCCCCGAAGCAAAAGTCAGCATTTCATAAAGTTGCAACGGATCACTACTCGATGCCGATTTCCCGACTAACTGTGTCCACTTCGCACTGAAGGAAAGTGAAATCGACTCCTCCTCCCCTTTCCGAGTATGTCCCGCACTAATCGAACCTCGATCTTTTACCTCAATCGTATTTAACCGCTCAGTCCAGGTCAGATCCCCCTCATCCAGAAGAACCGTCATCGACAACGCTGATGGAGACGTCCCATCCTTGATAACCAACTCGCCATCCCGCAGGTTCCGTACAATATTACTGACAGCCATTCTTTTTGTTCCTTATTAATAATCTCACAACAGAAATCCGTAAGATTTATTTCAGATTAAGCCACTTCCTGAGCCAACCCGCGCCATTCGACAAGTGCATGCCGAAGTGGTGAACTCTGCCGATTCAATTCATTTCGACTCAACTCGCGAACTTCCGGTTCATACAAACTCACATAACCCACCAATGGAGTTCCCGACACCTCATAGTCATGCACCGCTATCGTCTTACGCGTCAACACAGGCAACACGCCATCCACTAACTGATTAAGTACTAATCCGGATTCAACACCACGCGAATAAACATGAACCTCTACACTCAACCGCTGTAATTCCTGTTGACTAATCCGCTGCACATACGGTTTCCAGAACTCCGTTCGCCACTCCAGCCAACCTGTTAATGCTGAAGTATCCAACTGCATTCCTGGGTAACTGGTCGGCACTTCCAAATTGATGTCCTCTTGCCACTGCTTCATCAAGCTCGAGGTAATTGCCATCTGTTTCATGAACTTAATTCCTCCGCCTCAATCTCTGCGATACCTTCCATAAGGCTCTCCGCACCATCGCAAATGGCGACATTTTCCTCGTCCCATATTCGAGATAATTGATGTACTCAACCTCATTCTTAGCTCGAATTTCGATTTGATCCTTAGACTCCAACCGACTAAGACTCCCGGCATTTCTCCCGTCAGTCAGCGCCCCGTCTTCCGAACGACCACCACTCCATCCCGCAGAAGGCACTCCTCCCAATCGAAGCAAACTCGCCACCCATCCAGCTCTCGCACGACCTGTTTCCACAGGATTCAATTCAATCGTTTCTTTAAGCCCAGACCGGGCCAGATCTTCAACCAGTTCCCGGCGTCCCTCCGGCAACCGAATTCGGCGATAACGCCCAACTTCCCGCAACAAACCTTCGTTCTCAACCTCAAGCCTCATCCGGAACACTCTCCATCCGTCGACATTTCAAATGCAGCAGATCCGTCGCGCATTCCTGAATCGCTTCAATCCGATACCACGCCTCGGCAATGTGCAACCGCGCGTTATTGACCATCACGGAAAAAGGATACTCCTCCTTCCGCACAAAAAATGAAACCTGATCCGAAAAATGCTGACCAGCCGTTCCAGCAGTCAAACCCACTTTGGAGAACCCGGAAATCGCCGTCGCCGTAGCATCTTCATAAGTCTCACTAATCAACTGCGTTTCTTGATCAAATGTCTCCGCTACCTGGCGTAACGTCACCTCAGTTCCCCAATCCACAAAACAGACATCCAAATCCTCCGCGATCATCGAATTCAATTCCGTCATCCCGCTTTTCCTATCTCTGTCACTCCATATCCATCTGTGGTTCCAACCCTACTCCGGTTCCACATACTGCGACGTTTCCCAACCAGGCCGTTGTCGTAAAATCCCGTCGTAATACTGACGCGCAGCCAATAACGCCTTCAAATTCGCCGCGCGATCCATCGTCCGCCCCTCAGCGCCACCGACACCATACTTGAGTGCCGACAATTTTCCGTCCCGCAGCAGATTCACAATATCAAGGTCGATCTGTGCCACGATCCCCCTCAATTGTTCATCAGATAATTCCTCGCCCGTTACTTCATTCAGATTCGGCAAATCGGCCATCACCCTCTCCTGTCTGCCATTCCTTTAAGACAGCCCTGTAGGAAACTGTCTCAGTTGTTCCCGTTCTTCCAGTTCCCGCAACAACTCATAACCAATCCAGTCAAGTTGCTGCCGATAATCCGCTCGCTCAAATTCACTTACCGTTAATTGCAACCGCTCTCGACAGCGCCACAGATAATATTCCGCCGTCCGCGGACCTCTCAGGTTGTCATGGGCGTTCCCCCGTCCGAAAAAAAACGCCGTTCACTCTGCTCCACATGCTGATCAAATAAATTGCTTAGCTTCCCGATCTCCTGACACAAGTAAAGCAAGTCACCCGCTCGAAACCGCGCCGCTTCCAGTTCCTGATACAACCGATCCGCATAGTCACACCAGTCACTATTTGAACCCATAGGAGGTTTCGCTTCGAATTCAACATCCGGCTCCCCCCTCAAACTCTCCGCCACAATCAATACGGCCACTCGCTGATGAAATAGATCCAGCGCCAACCGATACCCCCGATCCTGCTCATCCTGATAAAAAACCGCTTCCCCACGTTCATCGCGCAGTGGTTTTCCAGTCGAATCTCGCGCAACCCGTCGCGGTGGCAACGGCATCTCCACACCATGTTCCTGCAAACGTCTCTGAAACCCGAGCGGCAACGGTTGAATCCGCAATCGTAGATTCTCTCCACCAGGACGCGGCAACGTCACCTCAGTCGTGAGTTCATTCTGCTCTGCTGAACCTTTAATTTTCATCAATTCTTGATCCTGAAGAATCACCGTTCTGACCAGAAGGATTCTCAAATGCCCCCGAAAGGAGGAGTGGTCCTCTCCATGAAGCATTCCTGCCCTCAAACGAGCTTCCCTGCCCTCAAAAGAAACCACTCCTCCCCCTTTGACGATTCCCGCGACTTCATTCCTTAAAGCCTGTCGATCTGCATTCATGCAAGCTGAGAAGCATATACAGAAAACGACAATCACTTCCCTGCGTCCGGAACCGTCACCCAACCACCACTGGCGGACTTAGGCACCGTCAACTTTAGTGACATACGCCGTATCTACCGCCGAGATACCGCCGAAGTAACGAGCCTTCACTCGCAACACCACATCTCGTTCAAATGCGGCTTCACTTTCCGACCGTTGCAAAAACGTCTGCACTGGCCAGATCTCCGTCCACACAAACTGCCGCCGAAAATCACCCACGTACCAATCCGCAAGCGCATTGCCTCCTTGCTCATCGATAAAGGGAGAACTCAAAACTTCCAGCATTCCCTGAATTGGATTCGCCATCCGAGTTTCATTTTCATTCGATGTCACCGAAACTTCGGTCGAATTCACAATGCTCCGCGCCGTACCGCGCAAACTCTCCGGTACCAGCATCTGCTTTGCCGGTGCAATAATCGGCCGCCGCGTCCCATCAATCCGGTCATCAATCACTTCAGTCGCCCGATAAGACAGCACCGTATCTACGTCACTCCAATCCGCCAGCGGCACTGCACTTGAGTAGCCACTCGAAGTCGTATTGCCCGAACCAATCCAGTTCCGATGCAAACCATCCGTTTTATAAAGCGCCGCCCCGCTTCCATTCGGACGATACACATACTGACCCGAGCCAGCATCCGCATCAGTCACCGCTCGAATAATCGTCCGTTCCCGTTCTTGACGCAGATAATACCCTAGAGCCATCGCCCGTCGATTAATCTCACCCGTCTGATCAAACGCGATCAGCTCCTCGGTAATCGACAGAACTCTCCCCTGCTTCGCTTCCAGGCTCGTGACATACTTCTCCTCAAAAGTCGATTCCTCATAAGGATGACCTTCCGGTACTTCCGTCGGTCCGGCTAATGCCCGAAAACCTGCTAACTTCTGATTCCGATACCGGCTCGGCAACACGGTCACCAACTGATCGCCAATAAACCCGCTCTCATCCTCATAACCTTCAATCACTTTCCGGCCAATCAGCTCCCCAGTGATCACCTGGAACATATTTGTCCCAACACCCGGACCCGATTCTCGCAATGCCTGCTTCACACCAGCAATCGATTCCCGCTCACTCGCCAGACGACGAAGTTCCGGCAACACGCCACACGCATCAGCCAGTTCATGATAACTGAAGTCGTCCACACGCAATTGCCCTTCATTGAGCAACTTGCAAACCTGATGATAAAAGCCCTCCGCACCATGCGATTCAATCAGGCTTCTGATATTCGTCCCTTGCATCTATCCCAAATCCTTTACAGTTCAATGACTCTCTAAACCCGCGATTCCACTAACTCGCCAACTCCCGGTTTAACATGCAAGTCCCCGGGTCCCACTGCTAGCTCGCCTAGCAGTGCGATTACAGCCCTCAAAGACAAGCTCTTTTTACCGGTTTCACCCCCGTGATAACTCTGAAAAAAGCCTTCACCAATCCGTGGAAAACCGACTACGCTATCCCATAGCCGCATTTACATTGGCCGAACCCGTATGAAATGCCGACGCAAAATTAACCCGCAATAAACTGCTGCTGCTCGACCGATATTCCACAGCCCGGGCAATCGCCAATCCTCCACTCGCCACTCCTTCCAACTGCTGATCATGCAACTCAGAAGAGCTTTCATCCGGTCCCAATAAATCACCCACTTCATAGGTCGACGCCGCCACATCGAACTCATACACAGAATGCGGACTAACATCGACAGAAATCGGATCAGTATCACCGTTCGCCGAACACTGATGAGCCACTCCCAAAAACACAGCCGCAAAAGAGGCTTGTGTCGTTCCCAAATCCGTGTCCCAGTTGAAGTCTGACGCCGGTTTTACATCATCCGTATCCAGAAATACGAGATCCCCAGCCTCAATCACCGTAGTGCTGTCAACTCGTACCTTGATCAACTGCACCTGTCCACTTCGATATCGAAGTTGATTCCCCATAACCCTCATCACTCCCTATAAACTTGATCTATCTGTTAACTGATTCTGATCTAAACCAACCCTTAAGCAGCACGAACTAACCGCACAAATTCCTCATCCAGATTCCGTTGCTCATTGGACTCATTTATTCGTTCCATACTCAAAGGCAACTTCCTCCGAGCGCGCTTCCACAATTCCACTCGCTCTCGAATTAACTCCGTGCGACGCTCACGATCCAACGTTCCCGCTAATTGCTCGCGAAAAACCTCCGTCACAGCTTCAACGGGCAAGCCCGCTTCCTCTATCTGCTGCATCCACTCTGCCTCTCGTAACTTCTCTTCAATCTCGGCGCGGGCCTGCTCTAGCTCCCCTTCGAGCATTTCACACTCCTGTTGCAATCGCATTACTTTATGCGCCAGCCCCACTTGATCCGGAGCCTCTTTCTCATCCCCAGTTTCATCCCCGGGCAACTCCTCTCGATCCCGCCAGTACCCCAACTCAAGTTCTTCTATCTCAATTTCAATGAACTCTTCCGAAAGCTGGCCACTTCCCTCTTCACTCATCCAGCCAAAAACTAATCCAACTTCAACATCATCCCGTGTTGCCGTGGCCACCAGATAATCATCAAACAAACCGGCACGCATAACATTCCGATAACCTTCAAGATCTCGTTCTTCCAACTGATCATCCAGTTCCACCATCAACATCTCATAAGAACCAGGCAGCGCCATCCTCGACTGCAGGTCCCTTCCTTCAAGAGACATTCCCTCTTTCAACCCACTAGTCGTCGCCGGCGAAACCACCACATCCACACTGATCACCTCATGAATTTTGATCACCCGTTTTCGATCCAACGTTCGTTCCGCTAACACGACATGGCTCATTCCCACCACATCCACTTCCGACTCCGCCAAAGCTAAAAACGTACGCCCCGATTCCGTGTCCAACACCCGAATATCTCCCCGCACACGTTCATCACGATAGGAAACATTTTCAACCGAACCAATCAGGTCACGCGCACTTCGCTCCTGAGCACGCACACTCTGATAAGCATGATCCAGAAAAACCGGTTTCCCCTCATACAAAGTCACCGCATCTTCCAGTGCCTGGGCTTCATATTCATATCCATTACGGGAATACCGACCAGCCAACGCCACATTCCGAACCACGCGTCTATCGCGATCGATCTGCACCCCTTCCTGACACCAGTCCATTATTTGTTCGGTCAGAGGTTGTGGCAGACAGTCACCAGCCACATGCTTTTCTTCACAGATCTCCAAACTCATTGACATCTCCTGCTTCGCTCCAACGTCCGTTTTTTTTGACTTCTCAACCTACAGTCATTCGTTGCGCCGTACTCTCTAAATCGTTGGCCACCAATAACCATCGCTTCCTATTGTTCTCTGTAAAAAGGTTGCATTCTCTTCTACGACAGCTATAACACAGGAAACACACTCATCATAAACGTGACCTTACCGGAGCTTCGCGATGCCCATTAATATCCCCGACCAACTCTCCGCTCACTTCCGTTCTTATTCCGTCGCCAGACTCCTCGATGCCAATAAACAGATAAATCGTTGCCTAAAAATTCTCTCCCAGGAACAAATCTGGACTCGACCCAACGAAGCCTCCAACGCCATCGGCAACCTCGTTCTCCATCTAACAGGCAACGTGAACCAGTGGATTCTCTCCGCCTTAAATGCAGAACCCGACCACCGTAATCGTCCCGCCGAATTTGCGCAGCGTGAACCACTTCCCACAGAAGAAATCTCTGCTCGACTCAAGAACACCGTCGAAGCAGCCTGCCGGGCCATCGAACGCCTCGAACCCGAACGCCTGATACAAAGCATTAATATCCAGGGATACGACACCACCATCCTCGGTGCCGTCTATCACGTCGTCGAACACTTCTCATTACACACCGGCCAAATTGTCTATGCCACTAAACTCCACATCAACCAAGACCTCAGCCTCTACGACGAACAAGGCCAACGACTCGACGGCAACAAACCCAGCGCCCCGTAGCCGCGCCGGCACACGTCTCGTGGGTGCCACTGCCGGCTCGCCCAGCAGTGCGGTAATAGCTTCAATTAGAGACGCTCCCTATCAGCACCAACACCCTCGATTCCTCAATACCCTACAACCGCTCCCCCGTACCCCACTTCAATTTTGCCTGCTTATACACATTCAGCGCCTTCGGCAACTCCTCCCGAAGCGCCACCGCTCGAGTCATATCCGACGGATGCGTCGATAACCATTCCGGAGTCTGTTGATTCCCCTTCGCAGCCGCAAACCGTTCCCAGAACTCCACCGCCACCGAAGGATCATAACCCGCTTCGGCCATCAACTGCATTCCAATAATATCCGCTTCCGACTCATGCTTGCGGGAGTACGGTAAAATCACTCCATACTGCGAACCCAACCCATACGCTTTCTTCCAGACTGCCTGCTCCTCTTCAGACATCTCATCCGTGAAGATATCCAATGCCTTCCCCGCGCCCTGTGCAATCAATTCATGACTCATCCGCTCGCTACCATGACGAGCAATCACATGCGCCACCTCATGTGACATCACAACTGCGAGACCAGCTTCATCCTGGCAAATGGGCAGAATCCCCTCGTAAACACAAACCTTCCCCCCGGGTAACGCAAATGCATTCATCTGCTCCGACTGTACGACCGTGAATTCCCAGTCATAATCAGGTCGATTGACGACCTCAGCAATCCGCTGACCAACCCGACGCACCAACTCTTCGTAGCGCGCATTTGCTGTCCGAGTCTCTTTAGATAGAACCTCCGCATACGCCTGAGACCCCATCAATATTTCCTGCTGTTCAGGAACCAGTAGCACCTGTTTCCGACCACTCATGGGCGTTGAACGACAACCGAAAAAAAATAGACAGGCCGCCAGCGGAACCCACACCGCAACCAAACGCAAGATGACTCTCAGTTCAGTTCGGCTCTCATCCATTTTCCACCTCAACTTCGACATGACCCACATCCTTGTGATCAATAACTCTTAAGATCAACTTGCCTCGGCTACGAGGACTGAAGTTTTCTCTCAACCGGAAACCCATCATTCCAGGTTGATGGGTTCGGAACTATACGTCGATTTCGTCCACCCTTACAAGGTCGAATTAGGCACACCTGGACACCAATCAACGAGAGGGAAACGGACAATCCCCACACAAATTTAACACTGCCACGTAAATACCCTACTTTCAAGGGGAACAAACGAGATGTTCCTTTACATTCGCATCCATCGGGCACTATGGTGGAGACCGATTTATTGACCTGAAACCGGATCCCTGCCTCCTCGGATTCGGCCAGTCCCTATCTTCCAAGGATCTAATTAACGAATGGCAACAATATTAGTCACCGGTGGTGC